>JANQOV010000135.1 GCA_028285645.1 Hyphococcus sp. | reverse complement strand
ACGCTTATTCTGACGCCTCAACTTCAGGCCTTTCGATCACGTCGACGGGCGCTGTCAGCGGCGCCACAGGCGGCGTTTTTGCGATAAACAACGGCGGCGGCGACACCATCATCAACACGGCGCAAGTTGACGGCAACGGCGCTGTCAATGACGGTGTTTTTGTTCGCAACGCCGCAACTGGCGGGTCGATGTCCATCACCTCCACTGGAACCGTGAGCGGCGGCGACGATGGCGTTGACGCGCGTAACTATGGCTCAGGCGCCTTAACGGTCAACACAGCCGCGGCGACCGGGACGAGCGGTGATGGCGTTTACGCAATCAACGATACGGCTGGCACGAATTTGATGATTAGCGCTGCCGGTGATCTCATGGGCGGTAACGCCGGGATCACGGCTGCAAACCTTGGTTCCGGCTCGACCACCATCAATGTTGGCGCTGTGAGCGGCGCGGGCAATCGTGGGATTTATGCCTATAACGATGCTTCAACAACGGGCCTGTCGATTACATCAACGGGCGCTGTCAGCGGCGCAACCGGCGGTATCGTTGCGAATAACCTCGGCTCCGGCGTGACGACCATCACACTCGGACCATCAGCATCTGTAACAGGACAGGGCGGAGCTGGCGTACTCGCCGATACAACCAATGCAGCAGCAACAATCGTCGTTCAAGGATCATCGGGTTCGATTGTAGGCTCAACCGACGGTGTCGATCTCGGTACGGCGGGCGCTGAAATTATTGTCGACGATCTCGATTCGATCACTGGCCAATCTGGTGATGGCGTTGACGCCGACTCGCAGGGCGGCGCGATCAGAGTAACGGACGTTGATGCGATCCTTGGTACAGGCGGCAACGGCGTTCTTGCGGATTCAAATGGCGGCGATATTTCTGTCCAGGGCTCAGGTCTCGTTGGCGATATCGAAGGAACGAGCGGGGCCGGCATTCTCGCTGGTGCATCCGGCGGCGGTGGCGGCGACATCAATATCGGCGGGACTGCAGTCAATGGCGATATCTCTGGCTCAACCGACGGAATTTCCGCAACGACGAACGGTACCGGCGACATTTCTATTACCGTCGCGAACTTGGTATCGGGCGGCAGCGGGATCGGTATTTCAACCACCGCGCCAAACGGCGCGTCGATCACCGTCAATAGCGGCGGCTCTGTCACCGGCGGAACAGACGCGATTAATGCAACCGGCGGCGGTTCCGATATTTTGACCATCAATATGGGCGGCGCGGTCAATGGCGACGCTCTGCTCGGCGCCGGTGATGATACATTCGCCGACGCCGGCGGGACCTATACGAATATCTTTGGCGGCGCTGGTTCGGATACGGTGAACTTTTCCGGCGCGGGCAAGAGCATCAATGGTTCCGGCGCGGCGAGCGATGCGCTGCAAGAATTTGAGGTCTTCAATTTCAATAGCGGCGGTTTTGATCTCGCCGGTGCTCATGTTGGCCTTGATGAGGCGAACTTCCTTTCCGGCGAAAACACCCTGTCCGGTTCGCTGGAAGCGACGACCGCGACCATCGCTGACGGCGCAACCCTGATCGCCAATGACGGCGCGGCTGTTACGGGCGATGTGGTGAACAATGGTCTCCTTGACCTTGCCGATACGAATATCGGGACCCTGACGATCAACGGCGATTACACGCAATCATCGACAGGCGTTCTGAACGTCAACATCAACGGAGCAGACAACGATCTCATTGTCGCCAGCGGCGACGTCAATCTCGATGGCGGTCTTGTCTTTACGTCCCTGGTTGGGCTGGCGCCGGGAACATCGACCTACACCCTTGTCGATGGCGGCGGCGCGCTCATCGGAACGTTCAGCACGGTTTCAGGACTGTTGATCCAGCAGGATGTGTCTTACGACACGACCAATTCAGACGTTCTTTTGACCGTGACCGTTAATCAAATCGATGAAGTCAATGGCCTTAACATCAACCAGTCAAATGTTGGTGAAAACCTCATCAATCTGTTGAGCGAGCCGAGCCTAGCACCCGAGTTGACCGCCTTGATTGGCGCTGTCGGGTCGTTGACAACCGACGCAGAAGTGATCGCGGCATTACAAGAGCTGCATCCGGAAGCCCTTGATGTGGGGCTCAAGTTTTTGGCAACGTCCCAGCACGATTTCATTGACCTGATCATGCGCAGCTCCATGGACGGGGGCTTCAGCGGGCCGGTGCAAGTTGCGTCGCTTGCGGGCGGCCCGGTTTCGGTTTCCAAGAAAGACGGACCGAATGTCTGGGCTGCGTTCCAGGCGGCGGGCTACGACCAGAGTAGCGACGCGGAGAATATCGGCTTTGACGGCAGGACGTTTGATTTTGCAGCGGGCGTTTCTGGCATTGGCCGCGGCCCGGTGACATTTGGGCTTGCCGGCGGATACAGTGATTTCTCCGGGGATGGCGATGGCGTGTTGGGCGATAGTTTAGATGCGGAGGTATTCCGCATAGCATTGAGCCTGCGCGCCGACGTGAACGGCGGCGGCGCCAAGGGCGTCAAAGGCCATGTGGATAGCGTTATCGCTTATGCGGATGGCGACGCAGATTTTACCATGAACCTTATCGATCCGGTCACGATGGCGGCGACCTCTCAATCGGGTAGCGCTGATATTTCGAGCATCGACTGGCGCACGAGATTTACCATCGACGGAAAAGACGGGCGCGATTGGGCGGTGAAACCGCACCTGCAGGCTGGCGTCAGCGCCTATGATCAAGACGCGACGACGATCGGAACGAGCGGCGCAACGTCCTTAGCTTTGGAAGACGTCAACTCAACTCGCGCCAATATCGGCGTCGGCGCGACATTTGATCATGCGCTTGGACAGAACATGAACCTTCGTGCGCGAGCGACGGGCGTTCACTATTTCGGCGATACGCAAAACGTCTTTTCTTCGCGGTTTGCAGCCGCGCCAACAGGATCGGCTGCATTCCGCACCTTTGGCAAAGAAGTCAGGCGCCAAGTCGAACTGGAAGCGGCGCTCTCCTACGCGCATAAGTCAGGCATTACGCTTGGCGTCGGCGCCTTTGGCGAAGTAGGGGATCTTACTGTCTATGGCGGCAATATTTCCGTTTCAAAGCAGTTCTAAACACTGCAGAAATTCGGACGCAAAAAACCCCGCCAGTTAAGGCGGGGTTTTTCTTTGCGCTGAAACTCAGCGCTGCTCGGGGCTATAGTTCGGCTCTTAGTTTGAAGTAGTAGAAGCCGCCATTGAAACCAGCCGGCGCAATCGGCGGATACTGAGCGCCAGCAACGCCGGCTCCGTTCGCCGCGGACAATTCATCCGGATAGGAGTTAAAGACGTTCTGCGCCCCGGCGATCAATTCAACGCCGTCGAACACTTCATACCCGAGCTCTATATCGATCGGGAACTGCGCGCCGCCATCATGGGGCAGATCACAGAACTCCGGCGGTGTAGCGCTGGTAGCATCCAGATGGCACTCAAAGAACTTGCCATAATAGTTGAACCGGACGAGACCACGGACCGGACCGGCATAATGATTGAAGGTGATGTTTCCGCGGGTCTGCGGGATCGTGTCTTCAAGCTGCCGGGCTCGTCCTTCGGAAAGCGGCGCTGCCGTATCAAGACCGCGGTCGGTTACCTCGGTCTGAGTCCAGTTAAACGCCGCCGCGATGGAAGTATTCGAGCCTTCATAGAGTTCGACATTCGTACTCGCGACCAGGTCGATACCTTGTGTGCGTGTATCGAAAGAGTTGGTGAAGAAGCCGAAGCTTGTCAGGTCTTCAGAACCCTGAAAATCTAAAGCGTTCAGCACGCCAGCTCCATCTAACAGGTTTAGCACCTGACTGGTTGATGAGCCTGCTGGAATAACAACAGCATTCTCCATCGCGACTTCTTCAAGCTCGCCGAGGAAGTCCTGCTGATCGGATATCGAAATCCGATCTTCCACGCTGATACGGAAGTAGTCTAGTGTGAAGTTTACGTCAGCGAGACTAAAGCCGATACCAGCGGTGAAGTTCTTCGAGTTCTCCGGGCCAAGCGTTGGGCGAACACCGGTCGACATTTCAAGCCGATCTGCAATGAACTGACCTGCAACGCTCGACAGGGGAATGGTTCCCTGATCGACCAGTTGCGTGCCGCTGAATTGCGTTGTGATGTTGGTTACGTTCGCCTGACCGGCTGTCGGAGCATGAAAGCCTGTCGAGTAAGTTGAGCGGAAAGTCAGATTGTCGTTGACGTTGTATAAGCCGCCAACTTTCCAGTTCAGCGTATCGCCGAATGAATCGTAAAAGTCTTCATAGCGCACGGCGCCCTGAAGAATGAAGCGGTCCGTAACGTCCGCCTCAACCTCGCCATAGACTGCATAGTTCTTTTGCGAAGTGGTGCCTGCGCTTGCATCTGTAAAGCCGCCAAATCCGTTCGAGCTTGATGAAAAGCCCTGACCGCCGGGGAAGGCAATAGACGCCCCCGCCAATGGTCCGATCTCAAATGACGCATCATCACCAGCGCGAATTTCGAACTGCTCATTGCGATGTTCAAAGCCCATCGCCAGGGTGATGTCCGATGCGAACATATTGTTGGGAATGCCAATGGAGAAATCGGCATTGAAGTTATTGTCGATCTGACTGTAACCGCCTGGCATGAAGTCTCTTGGCGTATTTGGGCCAAGGCTGGCGTTGACCGTGTTGTTGATAAAGAAGTCAACATCACTTCGTCCGTAGGTGTAGCTGAGATCATAAGTGAATGAACCGATCACGCCACGTATGCCTGCAACAATAGATTTGTCTTCCAGATCGCCGCCGAAGCGCGGTGTAAAGCCGCCTGGAATAGTTTCAACAAATGAAAAGCAATTTGGATCCGCCTCGACCGCAGCTAACACTGCAGGATCTGGAATGAGGCCGCCGCTAGTCAGCGGTATGCCGACCTGACAGTCACCTGCCATGTCGAACATTGGATCGCCAGTGACCGTATCGCTGGTAGACAAATCGCCAACTCGAACTGAACCAACTGCGTCCGGAACAATGACCATCGTGGTGGGGTGGCGGAAAACATCATCACTTTCGTCGTCCGGCGTACCCATCTCGTCACGCACCAATGCGGTGAACGGGTCTGCAGGATCCACCATCGGGCCCGCATAAACGCCGCCGCGATTGGTTGGGTTTCGGTAAAAGAAGCCGCCTTCGGTTTGCCTGCCTGAGTAGTTCCCGAAAGTATAGACTTCAACTGCTTCGGAAAACGGAATCGCGGCATTTGCGAAAACCGAATAATCGTCATTGAGATTTGGTTGGCCCCAAATCTGTACATTGTCAGCTGTGACGGTATTCACGTCGATGCTAGCCACCGCTGCATTTCCAGCCGCGATCAGCGCAGCAGCGTCGTCGCGCTGAAGTGATCGGTCGGTTGCGTCTGTCTCGCCATATTCAGCGCTTATATTGATGAAGCCGCCTTCGCCGATAGGAATCGGCAGACCAACATTCGCAGAAAAGCTATATTGGTCGCCGTCGCCTTCATAGGTTTGGCCCCATTCGGCTTCAAAAGAGGCACCTTCCGCTGCATCTTTCAGAACGAAGTTGATCACGCCGGCGATAGCGTCTGAGCCATATTGCGAAGACGCGCCATCGCGCAGGACTTCAACCTGTTTCAGGGCGATTGTTGGAATTACTGAAATGTCCGCGCCCTGGGCGCCGTCGGAAACACCGCCGCCAAGAAATGAAATAACCGCTGCGCGGTGGCGGCGTTTGTTGTTAACGAGAACCAGCGTTGAGTCAGGCGCTAGACCCCGAAGGTTAGCGGGCCGAATGATCGTTGCCGCATCTGCAATCGGATATGTGTTCACGTTGTAGGACGGTACAGAGGTGCGCAGGATGTTCTGAATGTCGTTGTCGCCCTGGTTGAGGACCTCATCAGAGCTGATGACATCGATCGGCGCAGGCGTATTACCTGCGGAGCGCGCTCCACGTCGCGTACCCACTGTAATGATGACGTCGGTCTGATCGTCGATGGCCGGGACACTTTCATCCTGAGCGAGAACGCTAGTGGTTGAAAAGCTGATTGCGATCGCGCTGGCGCTCATCGCGGCAATTGTCCGAATTGATGTTGGTTTCACTTTTTCCTCCCAAAAATGCCCTGACATCCCTAAAAGTTGCGGTCATTGAGGCGCCGCCTGTCAGGGTTGGTTAACGTTAAGCTGTTCGTTTCTTTGCGCAAACGAACAGCGCAGGCAGAATTGGTTGTGGAGTCGGGTAAGTTTCGCCTGAAAATTGAAGGAACTACTTCAAAACGAGCGCCAAGCCTTTGAAACGAAATGAAATCGAATATGGCTGATTTGAACGGCGTTGTGTGACAGATGCGCAACAAGTGCGGCAGAATTTTCGGAATCGAGCGACATCCCGCTAAATCGGGTGGTTTTGCAGCGCGATTATTCGATTGCAATGCGGCAAGGCGTTGCGAGCTTTGTTATCGTAGTATGAGGCGGTTGAGCTGTTCGACCATCCAATCGGTCGTCATCAAATCAATGCGCGTACACTGATCTTCTTTGCCCGCATCGCTCAACACGGCGGCGACTTTGTCGCGTTTGCCGACGCGGTAATCAATGCCAATTGCTTCAATGCCCTGGCTGAGCGCAAAAATCGTCGCGTGAAACCGCATGGTGATCGCCACGTCGAGCCGCCGGATCAGCGCAAGGACGCCGTCCAGCGATGCGTCCGCCTCCCATACCCTATAGTCTATTTCGTCGCCGAGATGACGTCCAATCCGGTATGCGCTTTTCAAATCTGATAAGCCAAACTGCACTGCATTCATCGGAAAGAACACGAACAACGGTTTTGTGTTCGAAGACGCGTGGAAGGCCGAAAATGCTGCGGCAAGACGGCGCTCGAGCTGGTCTTCAATGCGGAGCGTGAAGGAGGCTTTGTCTTCGCCCTCAGCGCCTACTGTGTACTGATCATAGATGGGCCTGATGTTTAGGCCGACAACCGGCCGGCCTTCCGATCCAGCCAGTAGTCGATCAACTGCTTCGGCTTCACCCGGTGCGATCTTCGTCAATATCTGCGGACGCATCGCCAGATAATCAAAGGCGGGATCGCGCCCAATCTCAAGTGGAATGTCCCGCATGACCCGTTCGACGGCGCTTTCCCTTGTACGCACCGTGACGGCGCTTGCCATCTTAACAAGCCGCCGTGCGGTAAACTCCGATGGCGCGCGCGGAAAAGGCCCTGGACCGATGCCCTCCATTAGAAACGGCTTGCCGCTCCTGCAGGCTAAAGACGCCGCATATAGATGACGCACCAATTGTTTCGGCAGATCGATCAAAGGGCCGCCGGCGAATACGACTGCATCAACTTCGCGAAGCGCAGTTCGGATGTTTGCGCGGGTGTATTCACGCACATCAATCGAGACTGGCGTTTCCAGCATGGGCGTCAGGTGCCTCGTATGGTCTGGGCGCTGACTCATAAGGATTGCGCTGTCTGCGCCGTATTGTTCGTGAAGGCGAAACGCAACGCCGCCAAGAATTGCCGCATCGCCAATATGCTCGCCGCCATACGCGCCAATTAATAAGACACGCGACAGTTTCTCAGGGATCGCTTTGTCGGCAGCGCCGCTCAGCGTAGCCGCGATATGGGAAAGGGCGCCATCGCGGAGAACTGCTGCGGCTTCGGCTGCATTGTAGCCGCTTTGGCCAGCCGCGCCGGACGCTGTTTTCTCTGTAAAGAATGCAGCGTTTGGCGAGAATACGGATTGCTGGACTTCCTGTTGTAAATACTCGCCCGGTTTGTCGGGGCTCGGCCATAGTTGCAATGCTTCAACCAGCGGGCGTGACTGTTGGTCTGCGCATTTAAGGAGCGATTGGTAATAATCGCAGCGTTGTTCGCCAAGCCGGCACACGCCTTCATCGAATAGCCGGTGCAAGATGAAGTCCTTTAAAAACAAGCGATCATTTTCGTTTAACGACGCCAGCCCGTCTTCAGCAACGATGCTCGTTTCGACGCCATGGTCTTCGCCAAGGGAAAACAACCCTTCTAAGCGATAAAGGAGAGGGGAGACCGCCGGCGCCAGCCAGCGAACGACATAGTTCTTCTTTATCAACGGTCGGCTAGCGCTGAGGATTTTTGAAATGCATGATTGAGCATCATAAACTGCATCATGGGCGCGCGCGTCGATTGGCAGCAAAAAGTCGATTGCAACGGCGTTTGCAGATTGTGTAATCGCTGCCGCGATTGTTTCAATGCTCTCCGGGTCTGGCGCTTGATCAGTGATGATTAATACTATGACGTCTCCAACGTCGGCGTCGGCGAGCGACTTGAAAGTTTCATCGGTTAACGGCGCGGAGGCGCCGGACATTCGAATGCAGAGGCGCTTGGCGGATGCTTCTCGCAAGAGGTCCTCAATTGGCGCGGCTGCGCCTTCAGCGTGTGGACGCAAAGATGACGTGTCGAGTTTTAGTTCCACAAAGGACGGCGAAGTAGGCATGGGGCCAGCTTAG
>JANQOV010000115.1 GCA_028285645.1 Hyphococcus sp. | reverse complement strand
GTGCCGCCTGTGCCGCCGTTACCGTCAGCGTCGCCAGACGTACCGCCTTGGCCGCCAATACCGTCAGCGTCGCCAGACGTGCCGCCTGTGCCGCCAGTTGCGTCAGCGTCGCCGGACGTGCCGCCTGTGCCGCCTGTGCCGCCGTCGCCGCCGTCGCCGCTGTCGCCGCCAGTTGACGTGCCGCCATTGCCGGAATCAGCGTTGCCGGATGTGCCGCCATTTGCGTTGCCGCTGTCGCCAGCGTTTGCGTTGCCAGCAGTACCGCCATCAGCGTCGCCAGAGGTGCCGCCAGTTGCATCTGCGTCGCCAGCGTCGCCAGCATTTGCATTGCCTGACGTACCGCCATTGGCATTGCCAGCATCGCCTGCATCGGCATTGCCGGTGTCGCCGCTTGTGGCTGTGCCACCAGTGCCGCCGTTAGCGTTGCCTGTCGTTCCGCCGTCAGCATTGCCGCTGTCGCCAGCATTTGCGTTGCCAGCGTCGCCGGCATTGGCGTTGCCGCCGGTGCCGCCGTCAGCGTCGCCAGACGTACCGCCGGTCGAGTTGCCTTCGCCGCCGGTGCCGCCGGTGCCATTGGAGTTGCCAGTACCGCCAGTTGCGGTTGAGTTGCCGCCAGTTGCGGTGGAATTGCCGCCGGTGCCGTTGGCGTTGCCAGACGTTGATGTCGCGTCGCCGCCGCGGAAGTTAATGCCGGATACGCTTGACGACAGATTGACGTTGTTCACCTGAAGATCGTCAAGCGTCAGCTCGAGATCGAGGTCCAACATGTCGTTGTCGGTAGCCGTGCCGCCATCGTTAGCGACTTGGCCAGCAGCTGACTGATCAACCCTATCGTTGTCGTTATCGCGGTTGTCGCCGTCATCGCCCGCTTCGTTATCGCGGTTGTTGCCGTCATCGCCAGCGTTAGTGTTGTTGCGGTTATTGCCATCATTGCCATCATTGGTCGTCTGATTGCCCTCACCGCGCTCTGAATCACCGCCGGCGGCGGTGTCGTTACCCATGCCGTTGGCGTTTTGCTGCGCATACGCTGCGCCTGACATAATCAGAGCGCTGGCAGCGATTGAAGATAATAGCTTAAGTTTCACTGGTTTCGTCTCCCACTAGTGGTTTCACATGCATGGCGATGATGGAAACGGCGGCTCTCCGATACGCAGAACTAAACCGCATCAACCCTCACCAGGGGAGCATTCGATAGAGTCCCCCCCCTAACGCTGGAGGAAATAGCAACGGCTGTGCCAGAACGGCGCAATTGCTGGGGATTATTTACAAGCTATTGATTTAGTTTAATTTTTTGTTAACGCCAATTGGTTAACACTCAGAAAGGATAGTTTTGCGCCGCACCAAAATACCGGCGAAATCCGCGTCATGTCGGTGAATGCCGCAAAACGCTCAACCGCCTGTGCACAATAGCTTTTTTTGCATAAAAAATAAGACACTGGCGACATTTCCTAACGGGTCCAAAACGACTCTACAGGAATGAGCCCACATGTCACCATTTAAATGCGCGGTAGGGTATTGATCGATCGAGCCTAATCGAAATCGACAACACGCCTTTCAGCTGCGGCGCGCCGGATTTACCGAGCGGTCGCCGCAGCCTAGCGTTTTGATGCTGGAGGCTCGCCCGGAAGCGGGCGACTGACCAGTTTCGAGCGATTAGAGCCCTCTGAGCTGCTCGAACACTTGCCGGGTCGTCCTCAGGCGGCCCGGCCTTTTGTTTCGGTCAAGCTTATTCAATCATGGACCGCAACATCCAGGCGGTCTTTTCATGGACCTGGATGCGCACTGTCAAGAGATCGGCGCTGGCGGCGTCGCCGGCTTCTTCGGCGATCGAAAGGCCGTTGCGCGCGCGCCGGATCAGGGTTTCATGTCCTTCCAGCAACGCCTGGATCATGTCTTTTGAGCTTGGCGGCGCGGCGTCGGCGTTTTCGATGGCCGACAAGTCGCCAAGGGATTTGCCGCTGGAAAGTGCGAACACGCCGAGCGCGCGCACCCGTTCGGCGATCTCGTCCAGCGCTGTCCACATTTCGCGATACTGCTCCTCAAACATAACGTGGAGCGTATGAAACTGCGGCCCGGTGACGTTCCAGTGAAAAGCGTGGGTTTTCATGTAGAGCGCATAGGTGTCTGCGAGGGTCGCGTTCAGCGCGTCGGCGACGGCGTTGCGTGCGGCTTCGTCCAAACCGATATTTACTGAGGTCATCTCCTTGCTCCTTATTGATATTGATGTTCCGTTTTAACGCCTTGTTGGCAACAGAGATAAGCGCCAACACTCAATCGATCAAACAGATAATATCGAAGCGGAAGATCGATTAAATCGATAGGCTTGAGCGCTAACTTAACGCAGCGCAAAACCGCTGAATGCGCCGGCAGGCTTCCTCAAGATCTTCGATCGCCGCCGCATAGGAAACGCGGAAATAAGGCGATAAACCGAAGGCCGCGCCGAATACCACCGCAACGCCGGTGGCGGACAACAATGCGCTGGCAAAATCCTCATCGGAGTTGAGGATCGCGCCGTCGGGCGTTTTCTTACCGATGACGCAGGCGCAGGAAGGGTAAACATAAAACGCGCCCTGGGGCGTTGCGCAAGTAATCCCTTCCGCCTCGTTCAGCATGGCGACGACCCGGTCGCGGCGGCTTTTGAAGGCGGCGTTGCGCTCCTTAAGGAAGCTCTGATCGCCATTGAGCGCTGCAACCGTCGCCCACTGGCTGATCGAGCAGGGGTTAGAGGTTGATTGCGACATGACTTTCGCCATCGCCTTGATCAACGGCTCCGGGCCGCCCGCATAACCAATCCGCCAGCCGGTCATGGCGTAGGCTTTCGATGCGCCGTTCATTGTCAGCGTACGATCAAAAAGTGCGGGTTCGACTGATGCAAACGCCGCAAACTCAAAATCGTCATAGACGATGTGTTCATAGATATCGTCGCTGAGGATCAATACTTGCGGGTGGCGCTTTAAGACTTCCGTCAGCGCTTTGATGGCAGCGCGGTCATAGCCGGCGCCGGTCGGGTTGGATGGCGAGTTGAAGATCAGCCATTTGGTGCGCGGCGTGATTGCTTTTTCAAGCGCTTCCGGGGAGAGCTGAAAATTATCCTCAGCGCTGGTTTCAACGATCACCGGTTTGCCGCCGGCAAGCAGCGTCATATCCGGATAAGAAACCCAATAGGGCGCCGGGATGATCACCTCATCGCCTTCGTTGAGGGTCGCTGTTAACGCGTTAAACAAGATCGATTTGCCGCCGGGCGCCACGGTGATTTGCGATGGTTTGTAGTTAAGGTCGTTGTCGCGGCGAAACTTCGCGGCGACGGCTTGTTTTAATTCTGCGACGCCGTCGACCGCCGTGTATTTTGTTTTGCCCTGGTTAATCGCCTCAATGGCGGCGGCTTTGACGAAGTCAGGCGTATCAAAGTCAGGTTCGCCTGCGCCGAGCGAAATCACATCCTTGCCGGCGGCTTTCATGTCGCGCGCCATTTGCGTGACCGCCAGGGTCGGCGAAGGTTTCACACGGGAGAGGGCCGTCGAGAGTTCTATTTCTGGCATCGTCAATTCCGGGGCTAAGAATAAGGCGGGACCCTTCTACGCGCTGTTGCACTGCAACGAAACAGAAAGAAAGTCGCGATTTGCCAAAAGCCACGCAGCAGCGGTTCCTTGCGGTCACGACACGATCCCGCGGCGCTTAAGATGTAATGTTAAGAAATGCTAAATATGACTTTAAAACAGATGCTTAAGACACTTTTCCCGCATCGCGTCGGCTGAAAGTATTTGGTGCATTTCTCTCAGGCTGGTAATCTTGCAGTTGTAGGCAAGGTTGCTCGCGCCAAGGAGAGAGCATGATCACGGAATTGCAAAGCGCGATTTCGAACGCTCCCAATCGCAAAGCCAAACTCAGACGGCTGTCGAAAGTGGAAGCGGTGAAGATCAAGGTTGAGCGCGCGGCGCTGTTGTTTCGCGGCGCGCCGGTGGCGATTTGCGTCAGCGCCATTAACGGTTTGATTACCGCCGCAGTGGCGTGGTCGAGCGTTGACCGCAGCGTACTCATTATGTGGACGGGCGCCATCCTTGCCCTGGCGATCGTGCGTCTTGGCTTTTGGCTGCATTATCGATTCAAGTCGCCGTCGGGACGCAATCTTGCAAACTTTGCGCGCCTGCATGTTGTGGCGATGGCGCTCAATGGCGCGATGTGGGGGGCGCTGGCGCCAATCTTCGCCATCCACGGCATTTTAGGAAACGGCTTTTTGCCCTTTGTCATCACCGGCACCACGGCGGCGGCGATTGTCTCCGCCGGCGCCTCATGGCGGGCGGTCTTGGCGTTTACAATTCCAGCGTTGGTCCCCCTGGCGACTGTGTATGCGTTATTCGGCGGCGCGAGCGGCGCAGCGATCGCCGGCGTTGTCGTCTTTTTCGCATTGGCGACAGCTTATCTTGCAGTCACAACGCAAAAGATGATCGATCGTTCCATCCTTTTGCGGACAAAAAACGATCGCCTCTTCAAGGCGCTTCGGAAACAGGTCGATGAAGCCCATGAAGCCGAACAGCGTTTTCGCGCGCTTGTTGAATCGTCTCAGGATGTAACGATTATCTTCTCCCCGGAAGGAAAAGTTACTTATGCGAGCCCGTCAGTGAAGAAATCTCTCGGCGGGGAAATCGGCGACATGATCGGCCTCACAACAAAAGAAGTCGTGCATCCTGATGACATGCCGGTTTTCAGGGCCGTCGGCGAGCAAGCGCTTTCTAAGCTCGGCGAAGTGATGACGCTGTCGCATGTCTGCATGCGAAATCGCGGCGGCGACTATGTGGAGCTTAGCGGCCGGCTGACCAATATGCTTTACGTGCCGGGCGTTGAAGGTTTCGTGTTTAATGGCGGTGTCATTGAGCCGACTCATGGCGCCCATAAGCACGCCGCTGAATAACGCGTGATTGCTCTTCGTTGAAAAATGCAAAACCCAAAACACTGATCGGCTGGCGGGAGTGGGCCGGCTTGCCGGATTTCGGCGTTGATAAGATCGAAGCAAAAATCGACACCGGCGCCAAAAGCTCAGCTCTGCATGCAACGCGCATTCGCCGGGTCGATCATGAAGGCCATGAATGCGCGGAGTTTTTTGTGCACCCGCGCCAGGGAGAAAAGAAACCCGAAGTCTTTTGCGTTGCGCCCCTAGTCGACACGCGGATCATTCGAAGTTCGAATGGTGAAGAAGAAGAGCGGTATGTTGTTTCAACGACAATTACGCTTGGAGATGAACCCTGGTCGATCGATCTGACGCTCACCAATCGCGACGCGATGGGCTTTCGGTTGCTAGTAGGGCGCGATGCGCTCGGTAGAAAATTTATTGTCGATCCCGGCGCAGCAAATCTTCTCGGCGGCGACGAATAAGCGAGTGCGCGAGTTCTGCTGCAGAAAGGATTACTTTGCCTTGATCAACGCTTGCAGCGCTTTGATGCGTTCGACGTCTTTGGGCCGATCCATCAACCGCAATATTTCAATTTGTTCTTCCGGGGAGGGGGCGAACACGGCGCCGTATTGAACGCGTGTTTGCGGAAGAATGCGCCGCCAAACTCCTTCATCAGTGCGCAATTCGAGTTCCGCAAACGTTTCTATCGGCATGGGCGCTTCATAGACGCGAAACGCGCTGGATCGAAATTGCAAGCTGGGTTTCGGCGGCGAACTGCGACGGTCCTGCCAAAGATCTCTAAGCGCATCGAAATCGCGCGGGCTAAGCAACAGATCAATATCGTTGATAGCCGTAATGTCAGCGCCTGAAATGCGCGCCGCGGCGCTGCCGATCAACCACCAGTCATCGCAAAAGGACTGGCTCGCTGCAGAAACGAGGTCAATTGCTGCGCTAAAGCTTGCTTTGTTGTCCAACGATTTTGCTACTGCTCAACCACAACGCCTTTCCAGAAGGCGACGTGATCTTTGATATGCGCGGCTTTCTCGAATGGCGCCGGATAGTACCAGGCGGCGTCCTTGTTTTCTTCGCCATCAACGATGAGCGTATAATAGCTGGCGTCGCCCTTCCAAGGGCAATGGCTTGAATAATCGGACGGTTTTAAAAACTCTTGTTTAACGGCGCCGGGCGGGAAGTAGACATTGCCTTCGACGAGCTCAAAGTTATCGCTTTCGGCGATAGTCTTTCCGTTCCAAGTCGCGCGCGCCAATCTTGTCTCCTAGTCGAACAGGCTTGATACCGACTCTTCGTTTGCGATCCGCCTTATCGCTTCCGCTAACAAGGTTGCGATGGAAACAATCTCAATCTTCGGACAATCGGAAACGTCTTGCGGCGCTTCGATAGAGTCAGAAACAACAAGCCGTGTCAGCGCATCCGATTGCATGATGCGGTCGGCGGCATTGTCTGAAAGAACGCCATGGGTGACGTAAGCCGAAACGCTTTTTGCGCCCTTGTCGATGAGCGCCGACGCTGCGTTACACAAAGTGCCGCCAGAATCGACAATGTCGTCGAAGATCAGGCAGTGCTGGTCTTTGACGTCGCCGATGATGTTCATGACTTCCGACTGGCCGGGTCCTTCGCGGCGCTTGTCGACTATCGCCAGCGGCCGGCCATTCAATCGTTTCGCAAGCGCCCTTGCGCGCACAACGCCGCCCACATCGGGCGAGACCACGGTGACGTGACCGATGTCGCCATTATGGTGTTCGCGCACCCGTTGCTCGAATTCTTTGACGGCGTAGAGATTATCGGTCGGAATATCGAAAAAGCCTTGGATCTGTCCTGCGTGAAGATCGACCGTGAGCACCCGGTCCGCGCCGGCGGTGGTGATGAGGTTTGCCACCAGCTTTGCGGAGATCGGCGTGCGCGGCCCCGCTTTACGGTCCTGTCGGGCGTAGCCGAAATAGGGAATGACCGCAGTGATCCGACTGGCCGAAGCGCGGGTGAGCGCATCGGTCGTGATCAACAGCTCCATCAAATGATCGTTCGCAGGATTTGATGTCGATTGAATGAGAAAGACATCTTCGCCGCGTACATTTTCATGGATTTCCACAAAAACTTCGCCGTCTTTGAAAGTGCGAATGTCGGCATTGGCGAGCGACGTCGCCAGTCGCTCAGAGATAGCTTCACTCAACCGTCGATTCGAGTTGCCGGCGATCAGTTTCATGAACGCAATTCCCCGTATATTCCCCTATCGAAGGGCGACAGCCATCATGGGCTTCATGACGGTTTCTTGACGGTTTCGCAACCCTCAATTTGTCGCTGGGTCCAGCGCAATTGCCGACAGATTTCGCCCATAATCTTCGCCGCCTGCGCGCATGACAGCGCGATAGCTGAAATAGCGGTCGGGATCGGCGAGGGTGCAGACGCCTAAGTCTTCGAATGAATTCACGCCGGCGTTGCGCAAACGCCACGCGCCAAAACCGGCAAGATCAAACTGGCGTTTTTCCCCATTGGCGCCGGGTGCGAAAAAGCGTTCCGATTCTGGATGCGCTTTGACGAAGGCATCGACGAGATCCATGCCGACTTCGAAGTTTGGTTGCCGAAGGCAAGGCC
>JANQOV010000107.1 GCA_028285645.1 Hyphococcus sp. | reverse complement strand
AATCCATCGCAGTATCGCCGCCGCCGAGGACGACCACTTTTTTGCCCTGCGCGTTGAGATCGCCATTGTCGAATGCAGGCACAGCGTCGCCGAGCCCCTTACGGTTCGATGCGGTGAGATAGTCTAGCGCGGCGACAACGCCTTCGTTTCCTGCGCCGGGACAGGCGAACGACCGCGCCTTATAAACGCCAGTAGCGATGAGAACCGCGTCATGACGCGCGCGCAGTTCCGAGAATTCAATATCTTTGCCGATATCGACATTACGTTCGAACGCGACGCCGCTTTTTTCAAGATGCTCCGTACGCCGTGTAATGACGGACTTTTCCAGCTTGAAATTGGGAATACCGTAGATCATCAGGCCGCCTGTGCGGTCATAGCGGTCATAAACCGTGACCTGAAACCCTTCGCGCCGCAGTTCTTCCGCCGCCGCCAGCCCAGCGGGGCCGGCGCCGATGATTCCAACCGATTGCGATCGCTCGCGCGGCGGACATAACGGCTTGATCCAGCCTTCTTCCCAGGCGATCTCGGTGATGTATTGCTCCACCGCGCCGATGGTCACCGTGCCGTGGGTTGATTGCTCGATCACGCAAGCGCCTTCGCAAAGCCGGTCCTGCGGACAGATGCGCCCGCACACTTCCGGCATGTTGTTGGTCGCGGATGAGGCGGCGTAGGCTTCCTCCAGTCGGCCTTCCGCGACTAGCCGCAGCCAGTCCGGAATGTCATTGCCGAGCGGACAATGGTTCTGACAGAACGGCACGCCGCATTGACTGCACCGCGCCGCCTGTTCTTCGGCGCGCTCCCTGGCGAACGGCTGATAAATTTCTACAAAGTCGCGCCGGCGGTCATCCGCATCGCGCTTCGGCGGCGTTGCACGGTCGATCGTCGTGAATTTCAACATACGCTCAGTCATAGGATATTCCGCCGCTCAGACAGGTCATGTTGATGCAAATTCCGGATAAGCCTCAAGGCCAAGTTCCGTTTTGTCGAGACCGATGCGTTCATCACGTCCGTTGGCTCGCACGCCGACTGTGTATTTCAAACACAACCAGACAAGCAGGCTTGTGGTAAAAACAAACAGACCAATCATTATGATCCCCAGGATTTGCCCAAGCCATCGCGCATCAGGATTGGTGAGCGGTACAATCAACGTTCCCCAGACGCCACAAAACAAATGTGCTGGAATTGCACCCACGACGTCGTCTATTTTCAGCTTATCCAGAAGCGGCACGGCGAGCGTGACGATTATTCCTCCAACCGCCCCAATCATCAGCGACTGCCCTATAGCGGGATGCAACGGATCAGCAGTGATTGACACAAGCCCGCCAATTGCTCCGTTCAAAACAATCGTCAAGTCGACTTTCTTGTAAATGAATTGCGTCAGCACCAATGCGGTCAAAACGCCGGCGCAGGCCGCCATATTCGTATTGACAAAAATCCGCGCAACGGAAATTGCGTCGTCAATCGTCCCAAAAGCCAACTGCGATCCGCCATTAAAACCGAACCAGCCAAGCCATAAAATAAATGTACCGAGCGCCGCCAGCGGCAATGACGAACCTGGGATCGGGGCGACTCTGCCGCCTGCGTATTTCCCGGCGCGCGGTCCGACCACCAGCGCGCCGGCGAGCGCAGCCCACCCGCCCGTCGAATGCACCAGCGTTGAGCCGGCAAAGTCGGCAAACGCCCAACGCGTATGGAGATAGCCCTCGCCCCACTCCCATGACGCCTGTATCGGATAGATGAAGCCGGTCAGGATCGCGACAAAAGCAAGAAAAGGCCACAACTTTATTCTTTCGGCCAGCGTGCCCGACACAATTGAAGCCGCCGTCGCGACAAAAACCATTTGAAAATACCAGTCCGCCCCCGAAGCAAAGCCGGTCTCTAATGGGTTTGCGTCATCGCCGCTCCAAATTCCAAATTTACCGATCAGGCCACCCTCGCCAACGCCATATATCAAGTTATAGCCAAACAGCCAGACCATGATCCCGGCTATTGAATATAAGCATATATTCTTTACACAGATTGTTGCCGCATTTTTTGATCTCACCAACCCAACTTCCAGCATGCAGAATCCGGCCGCCATGAACATGACAACCATGCCGGAAATCAGGAATAACAGCGTATTGAAAAGATACTCCGAGGCCGGAGAGGCGACGGGCGCCGTTTGCGCTTGCGCCTCGCCCATGAGGAAAACACAGACAGACAGAACGGCAGCCATAATTGTTTTGAAAATCACGTTCGTTTCGCCAGTTTTTTGCATTTTAGAGCGCGGCCGCACCCGTTTCACCCGTACGCACGCGCATGGCTTCTTCCAGGTCAAATACAAAGATTTTTCCCGCGCCAATCCGGTCTGACAGAGCGGCGTCGCGAATCTTCTGAACGACACGCGTCGCCAACGGCTCATCCAGGGCGATCTCGATTTTTATTTTAAGTGTGAAATCGACCTTATATTCTGCGCCACGATAAATTTCGCTGTGCCCTTTTTGACGTCCGAATCCCTTGACTTCTGAAAGAGTCATTCCTTCGACGCCAATTGCTGTCAGCTCGTCGCGCACCGCGTCGAGCTTTTCCGGTCTAATGATCGCAACGACATATTTCATCTGGCGTCAGCTCGTTTCCGGTAATCGAAGGCCCCGCACGCGAGCCACGTTACAGACCGAATTGCTGCGTTGCAATAATTTTATCTTAAGATTGCTTCTATGCACACATTATTAGCATATTATGCTAATTTACGTTTGGCGCGCCGGTCAGCTCCTGATGAGCCAGCTGCTATTGATCTGTATACAGTGCATTATTGCAAGTCCGCACAAGACCGGCAAAGGATTGATCTGATTAGTCGTGCTTTATCGCTTCTTATGGTATAAGCGGTTACGCATGCAGCGTTTCACATATCAATATAATAACACTATAGCCAACGGGCGATGACAGTCGAACTTATCATAGGCGGCGCCCGATCCGGAAAAAGCGCGCATGCTTTGAAGCTGGCGGAGGCGGCGTCAAAGCAATGTGTTTTCATTGCGACGGCGGAAGCGCTGGATGATGAAATGGCAAAACGCATCGCCCGGCATCAGGCCGAACGAGGCGCGTATTGGAAAACCGTGGAAGCGCCGCTGGCCCTGTGTGAGACGATTGAAGCATATGCTACTGAGGCGAATGTCTGTTTGGTTGATTGTTTGACGCTCTGGCTGTCTAACCTGATGCACGCTGATTGTGACATCGAAGTGGAAACTGATTTGCTGGTGACGTGTCTTCAGCAAGCTAGCGGACGCATCGTTCTGGTCTCGAATGAAGTTGGTATGGGGCTGGTCCCGGAACACCCGCTTGGCCGACGTTTCCGTGACGCACAAGGGCGGCTCAATCAACGAATCGCCGGCGTCAGCGACCGCGTGGAATTCGTAGCGGCCGGTCTGCCGCTCACGCTAAAGGGGTGATCACCACCGAGGTCATGCGGCCCCTTCCATCTCAACCGAAAGTCCGTCAACGCGCGCGCGGACGCCGTAGATCGATTCAATCCGATCTTTCTTCAGCGTTTCGGAGGGAGGCCCGTCGGCAAGAATGCGCCCTTTCTTCATCCACAAAAGCCGCGATGCGTAACGCGCCGCCAGCCCCACATCATGAAGAATAACCAGCGCCCCGCCGCCCTGACCGACAAAGGACTTGATGAGATCAAGAATTCTGAACTGGTGCCGCGGATCAAGTGCAGCGACCGGCTCGTCCGCAAAAAGAAATGGCGCTTCAACGGCGAATGCCCGCGCGCAGTGAACGCGGGCGAGCTCACCGCCGGACAAAGTGTCAGTGCGTCTGTCGGCAAGCTGCATGAGATCACAAGCGGTCAGCGCCTTATCGACAGCTTCAGCGTCGACGCCCTTCAGACGGCCAAGCGCTGCGCCATGACTAAAACGGCCAAGGGCAACCACATCGCGCACGCGTCTCGGCCAAGCGAGCGGACGCGTCTGCGGCAGATAAGCAATGCGCTTCGCCCGCTCCAACACCGGAATCTCTGAAACATTCCAACCGCCAATGCGCGCATGTCCGGACGCTGCACGCTCAAGGCCGACAGCCATTCGAACCAGGCTCGTTTTCCCCGCACCGTTCGGCCCCAGCAACGCGACAAGTTCGCCAGCATTGAGTTTAAAGCTCGCCGCATCGACCAACACATCATCGCCGGCTTTCAGAGACAGTGAACTTGCAACGAATTCAGTCATATGAAGTCCGCCTTTGCATCGCGATCCAAACAAAGGCCGGCGCGCCGATCAGCGCGGCGACAACGCCAAGTTTTAACTCGCTTACTGTCGGCAAGATGCGAACCCCGATATCAGCCAGTACAAGAATAAGACCAGCAAGCAATGCTGATGGAACGAGTGCGCGCTCCGGATCATGATCGACAAAGGGGCGAATGACATGCGGCGCGACAATACCGACAAAACCGATCGCGCCAGCAAGCGCTACAGAAGCGCCCGTCGCAAGTCCCGCGCCCAGCACAGTGTAAATTCTCTGGTTGCGCAAGTTGAGCCCAACGCCAGCGGCGGCTTCCTCGCCAAGGGTCAATGCAGAAAGCCCTCGCCCTGTGCCAAGGAGAATGGCCGCGCCAGCAATCATAAAGGGCAACGCCAGCACTATCTCGTTAAAGCTGCGGTTCGCGACTGAACCAAGCATCCAGTTGATCATGTCCGACAAGGAAAACGGGTTGGGCGCGAGGTTCATCAAGAGACTCATCACAGCGCCTGAAAAACTTGAAAGCCCGACGCCGATTAGAATGAGCGTCACGACCGATCTTGTGCGTATAGCGGCGAGCGCGAGCAACGCGGTCGCCGCAAGCGCCCCAAAAATGGCGAAGACCGGCAAGACCCACGGACTGATCGCCGCAAGCCCGTAATAAAGCGCGAATGTCGCCGCAAGCGCCGACGATGCGGAAACACCGAGAACGCCAGGCTCAGCGAGCGGATTTCGCAATAACCCCTGCAACGCGGCACCGCTTAACCCCAACGCTGCGCCGACGAGGAACGCGGCAATCGCTCTCGGCAAACGGATTGACCAGACAACAAGCTGATCGCCAGGATCAGCGCCGCCGAGAAACGCCGACATAACCCGTCCGATCGATAATGGCGTTGACCCAATAAGGCAGGCTGTAAAAACCGTCAGTACACACGCGGCCGTCAGGGTAGGCGTAAGCCAGCGCGAGTGGTTCTTCATTGATCGCCTCCCGCCAATGCCTCAATTGCATCGAGAATGAACCAGCCGCCGCAGGCGGTCCATGCGCCCTGCAACGACACAAGCTCGCGGTTTTCAAGTTGGTCCCGGGCAATCGGGTGCTTTGCTTCACTCCAGGCGGCGGGATGATTTGTATAGGTTTCAAAAAACGCAGCGGCGACAATATCAGGCTGCTCATACGCCAATCGCTCAAGCGG
>JANQOV010000106.1 GCA_028285645.1 Hyphococcus sp. | reverse complement strand
GCCGGCGCCGATGATGAACATCATCAATGGCGGCGAGCACGCGGATAATCCCATCGACATTCAGGAATTCATGATCATGCCGCTGGGCGCCGAGAATTTCGCGGACGCCTTGCGCATGGGCGCTGAAGTTTTTCACACCCTCAAAAAAGGCTTGAGCGACGCTGGACACAACACCAATGTCGGCGACGAGGGCGGGTTCGCGCCTAACCTGGCGTCAACGGATGATGCGCTCGGCTTTATCATGAAGGCGATCGAAACCGCGGGCTATAAGCCAGGCGACGATATCTTCATTGCGCTCGATGCTGCGTCCACGGAGTTTTATAAAAACGGCAAATATGAGATCGCCGGCGAGGGCAAGTCGCTGGATGCAGGCGGCATGGCGGATTACCTCGCCGATCTCGTTGCGCGCTTTCCAATCGTTTCCATTGAAGACGGGATGGCCGAAGACGACTGGGAAGGCTGGGCCGCGTTGACGTCATTAGTGGGCGAAAAATGCCAGCTCGTTGGGGATGACCTTTTCGTCACCAGTGAAACCAGATTGCGGGAGGGCATCGAGAAGGGGTGCGCTAATTCAATCCTGGTCAAAGTCAATCAGATCGGTACGCTGACGGAAACTCTGAACGCTGTCGAAGCCGCTCATCGCGCGCAATATACCGCGGTGATGTCACACCGCTCCGGCGAGACGGAAGACGTCACGATCGCTGATCTCGCAGTCGCCACGAATTGCGGTCAGATCAAGACCGGATCTTTGGCGCGTTCCGACCGCCTGGCGAAGTACAACCAGTTATTGCGCATCGAGCAGGAGCTTGGCCACACAGCGCGCTATGCGGGCCGCAGCGCCTTGAAGCAATAGAATGGCGCCGACGATCCAACCGGCTACCGCGGAACAGCAATCGGAAATCCGCGCCCTGATCTTTTCGATCCTTGACGAATATGGGCTGGAGCCGGCGCCAAAAACCACTGACAGCGATCTCGACGATATCAATGGGTTCTACGAAGGCGGTATTTTCGACCTGCTTATCCTTGATGACGGCGCGATCATTGGCACTGTCGGACTGAAACCTAAAGACGGCGGCGTTGCAGAACTTCGCAAGATGTATCTGAAACAAAAATATCGCGGCCGGGGATTTGGCAAGCGGCTGTTGAAACACGCCATCGCGCGCGCGAAGGAATTGGGATTTCGCCGCATCGAACTGGAAACCGCCAGCGTCTTGGAAGAAGCGATCAGCCTCTACGAAGCTTTCGGGTTTGAACCAATGGAACGACCGAAAGCAGAGAACCGATGCGACCAGGCGCTGGCCTTATCGCTTTAACGTTTTATTAACCAAGATTGATTCAGGTGAGTCGTTCTTCTCGAAAGGCTGACCTTACCCTCATGTTGCGTAGCCGATTCTTTGTCGATGTCATAGCGCCGGCTCTTTGCGTTTGCTGGGCGGCGGTTTTCATCTACAGCGCGATCGCTGGCGAGGCCGGTTATGGAACCCTTGCCGAGCTACAAGTTGAGCTTCAGGAAAAATCCGCAGAAGTCGAAGCCCTGCGCGCCCGCCGCGAGGCGCTGGAAAAACGCGCAAACCTTTTGAACTCGAAATCCCTTGATCCTGACCTTGTCGATGAGCGCGTCCGCTCGGTGCTCGGCTTCAGCGCCGAGGGAGACATCATCATTCCGCGAGACGAAATTTCCCGCCTCATCGACGCTGCGGACACGCCGAAACAAAAATAAAACCGGCGAAATCCCGACAATCGCCGTCGCGGCTGCTTGTTCACGCCGGTCTGATCTCCTACAAAACGCCGTCATTTCAGGAGACGGGGCATGGCGAAACCTGCATCGAACCTTACCGCCACGGGCGAAGAACTGCTCAGCTATTACCGGGATATGCTGCTCATCCGGCGCTTTGAAGAAAAAGCCGGGCAGCTTTACGGCATGGGTCATATTGGCGGGTTCTGTCACCTTTATATCGGTCAGGAAGCGGTGGTGGTTGGCATGGAGGCCGTTAAGATCCAAGGCGATCAGACCATTACCGGCTATCGCGATCATGGCCATATGCTCGCTTGCGGCATTGATCCAAAGGCGGTCATGGCCGAGCTGACAGGCCGCGCTGACGGACTGTCCAAGGGTAAGGGCGGTTCGATGCACATGTTCTCAAAAGAAAAAGAATTTTACGGCGGTCATGGCATCGTCGGCGCGCAAGTGCCGCTCGGGGCAGGGCTTGCCTTCGCCAACAAGTATCGCGGCAACAAAAACGCGAGTCTTACCTATCTCGGCGACGGCGCCTCCAATCAGGGCCAAGTGTTCGAGGCGATGAACATGGCGCAGCTTTGGAAGCTGCCGGTCCTGTTCATTATCGAAAATAATCAGTACGCCATGGGCACCAGCGTCACGCGGTCCCATTCTGACACACACCTTTATCGTCGCGGCGCCTCTTTTGGCATTCCAGGCATGGAAGTTGACGGCATGGATGTTTTGGCTGTTCGCGAAGCCGGGCGTGAAGCGCTCGATCATGCACGCAGCGGCGAGGGGCCTTACGTCCTTGAAATGAAGACCTACCGTTATCGGGGCCATTCCATGTCAGATCCTGCAAAATACCGAACCCGCGAAGAAGTCGATGACGTGCGCGAACACAACGATCCGATCAAGCGCTGCGAAGCGCGGATTTTTGAGGGCGGTTTTGCCGATGAGGCGGCGCTAAAAGACATTGATAAGGAACTAAAAGCGATCGCCAAAGAAGCCGCAGATTTTGCGCTTGCCAGCCCGGAGCCTGACCCATCAGAGCTCTATGAGGACGTTGTCGCTTGATGCTGAGACCTTGTGCAACTTGAATCAAATTTGCGGAAAAAACGATACGCAATTTTTTTATCTTCAAATAGAAGATTAATCATAATACCGCGCCTTTCGTCCGTCCCAATTGCGGGCGCTGATTGGCCTTTTTTGCTTTCCAAAATAAAATAATTCGTCTGCCCATTAACCAGGTTTCCTCACAAAGGATTAAATACAGGCAACATACATTACGCGGCGGTGCGGAAAAGTCCGCTAGCCCAGGGTGAAGTGTATGTGGTATTTGAGTCCCTCGTTCAAACGAGCAGCAACCAGCGAGCATGAACGCCGCTTCGGGCTGGGCGCCGCCAAGCGATTTCTCGCGAATGAAGACGGCAATATCGCAATCCTCTTTGGTTTCCTTGCGCTTACGCTTTTCGGATTTATCGGCGCAGCGGTCGACTATACGCGCTACAATGCTGTCAAGACTGACGTGATCCAGTCCATGGACGCCGCCGGTCTTGCGATGGCGAGACTTTATCAGACAGATAGCGAGCTAGGTGACGACGCGCTAAAGGAATATGGACGCAGGTTCTTCTACGAGAACTTCCGCTCTGAAAACCTGATTGACGATCTTGAAATCGATTTTGTCATCACCTCGGCGGATATCACGCCGGTCGTCAATGGCACAATGAAAACCAAGATGTTGCGCGTCGGGTTCTTTGATGAATTCGACATGCATTCGACCACGGAGATCACCAAGAAGGGCTCCGGTAAAATTGAGCTCGCCCTGGTGCTCGACGTCACCGGTTCAATGTCGGACTATGCTGGCGGTGAAAAGAAAATTGAAAGCCTGCGCACAGCGGTCGATGCGCTGTTGGAAGTCATGTACGGCGAAAACACAACGGACGACAACGTCAAAGTCGGCGTTGTGCCGTTTAACGCTTATGTAAATCCAGGCGGAGCTTCCAGTTGGTCAAGCACGTGGGCGGACACGAATGGCGAAGCTCATTATCACGGCGCTCGGTTCTTCCATGTCGGCGAAGACGGCGAAGTCGACATGGATATCAAAGTCAATCATTTCAAGCTATTTGATTCAGTTCCAGACGTGGATTGGATGGGCTGCGTTGAAGCGCGACCTTACCCGCTTGACGAATTGGATATTCCACCTGGAATAAGCGCGTCTTCTAGCGACATTAATGACGCTGTTTCAGTTCCATCAGATCTTTCAAGCCCGAGTGATGACTATGAACAGCGTGCAGCAGACGCTTATAACAATGCACCGGATGTTGCGCTGGCGTCATCAGTGCTGACGAATCCAAAAAACACACGCTGGGTGCCAATGTTTGTCCAGGACGGCATCGACTGCGATGCGAATTGGCGTGGTCGTTGCCCCTATTACTACGGCAACTCCTACTGGACGAAAACGGAAACCTTCGACATTCAAGGAACATCACATTCTCAGTTCTTCTGGCGGAGTTGGTTCACTGATCCTGACTATGACAACTACGATGAAGGCGACTACTACAATCGCAGCTTCATCGATGACGAAGATTACATCGGCTATTATGGCGGCGAAAACACAGGCCGTTACGCCAAGATCGTCGAGGACTTCCGCAATCTCGGTATGAACCCGGGCAGCCTTTCCACTGATCATCAAAAGTGGAAAGACATGATGGAAGATTATGGCGTGACCAGCGACACCCAGTTTTACGACTCCGACATCACCTCGGCAAATGACGGCAGCACCGCGAACGCTGAAGAATATGCGATGCGCACGGCCTATGTCGGCTGGTGGGATCCGGTCTCTCAGACTTACAATTACAAATATGACCTCGATCCCACGATCGATGAATCGATCAGCGATAGCGACGATGACATGACCGGCCCGAACCGCGATTGTCCTGCGCCGATCTTGCCGCTGACCGACAACCGCACTGATGTTGAAGATCACATGGATACGCTGTTCCCGAATGGCAACACAAACTCGGCGAACGGCGCCGCGTGGGGTTGGCGGGTATTGTCGCCCGCCGCGCCATTTACGGAAGGCGTCGATTATTCCAATGGGCAATGGCAGAAAGCGGTGGTCATCATGACCGACGGCGTCAACACAACGTCAAATCGCGACACGCATCTTGGTTCCGACCTTACCGCCTACGGCTACGAGCGTGAAAGCCGCATGGGCGACGGCATGGACGACGCAGATGAGATGGAAGCCGAGTTTGACAACAAGCTTCTGCGCATCTGTCAGCGCATGAAGGACCAGGACATCCTCGTTTACACCATCGTCTTCGGATTGGATGACAACGACACGGAGGAAGTTTTTCAGGCTTGTGCGACAAAACCAGAAGCGCCGTACTATCAACAAGCGCCAGACGGCGACGATCTGGAAGACGCCTTCGGCGATATCGCGCAAGACCTCGTGAAACTTCATATCAGTAAGTAATGGGATTTGCGGCGCTCAGTGCTGGGCGCCGCAGTGGGAGTTTCTTGGCATGAAGAAATCACAGCAAAAGCGGAGAACGGGACTTCGGTTCCTAAAAAACCGCAAGGGCACTGCAGCAATTGAATTTGCGATTATTGCGCCAGTCTTTCTCGCGCTCATGTTTTCTATCTTCGAGGTTGGTTGGTTTCACTTTGTGAATGCGACCGTCAATTCGGCAACCACCAATGCGTCGCGCTTGGTGCGCACCGGCCAGGCGCAGCTGGCCGGTCTCACCAAGGAAGAATACTTTGATCAGGTATGCGACGTTGTAGAAGCCTTCGGCGATTGCGATGACAAACTGACGGTTGACGTTGCAACCTTTGCGGACTTCCAGGCGCTGGCCGACGACACGTCTTCAGCGACCTGCCGGGACGCCCCGCAGGAAGACATCGACAATATTCCATACACGCCCGGTGGCGAGGACGCTATCGTCAGGGTGCGCGTTTGTTTGCTGTACAAAACGTTCAATCCCGCGATCGGCATGAGCATGGCGGAGGAGGGGTCGAGCGAGCGTCGCGTTGTCTCCACGCTTGTGTTCCGCAACGAGCCTTATGAGAGGAACGAGACATGATAAGGAAAGGAGCGTTCGCGACGAAACGGCGGCGTAACCCTTTCGTCGCCAGAAGCGCTGGTGCGTTAGCGCGGCAATCTCGCCTTGCGCTGACATGTCAACGCGGCGTTGCATCCATCGAATTCGCCCTGATTTTACCGCTTATGGTGCTCCTGTTCTTTGGGCTGGTGGAAGGATCAGACGCATTGTCGGCAAGCCGCCGGGTTGCAACGGCGGTGAATTCGCTGGCTGATCTTGCAGCGCAGGCGGAAGATCAATTAACTGCTGACGATGTTTCGAACTTGTTCACTGGCGTTGAAAAAATGCTCGAGCCGACCAGCTCAGTCCCCGTTGAATTTAAACTCATCAGCGTCATCCTCGACGATGATGAACCGGTAATTCACTGGAGCATCGATAACGCCGGCAACGAGCCTTATGCCGAGGGCGACGAATACACAGGGTTGGAAGACGCTACCTTGTTGAACGAAGATGCGTCGCTGATTGTTGTCGAAATTGTCTACGAGCATGAGACATCTTTAGCGAACCGGGTTTTTGACGAGACCATTACGTTTTCGCGTCGAGCGACTCGTTGGCCGCGGATTGGGTCTCGCGTGAATTATTGCACTGCGCCTGGCGACTGCACCTCGTAAGTGATCTGCCGTTCACGGGCGGCGCAACAGAAATCCGAAGTCGGCGGTTATTGCGCCATGAAGCGCCAAATCGGCGAGCGCTTCGCCGAGCACCGGCGCGAATTTGAACCCATGACCGGAAAGGCCGGCTGCAAAGGCGACGCGATCGTCTTCGGGATGACGGTCGATAATGAAGTCGCCGTCAGGCGACATCTCATATAAGCAGGATTTGCGCGCTACGATGCGGCGCGGCGCGTCAGGCAAATAGTCTTTCAGAAACGCCGTTGCTTCGCGCTCCGCTGCATCAAAAGCCGCAGGATCAATCGCCAGTGGATCCGCCATCACCGCACCGCCAGTGTGCTCGCCAAATTTCACGCCCGTTTCGTCAATGGCCGGAAATCCGTAAAAGAAACGCCCCTCCGGCGTTTCAACGCCAAAGGGTATCGTTCCGGCATTGTGACTGAAGCGCTTGTCATTGGGCGCAATCCAGAAGAGTGATTTTTGTACTGGTGTAATGCGAGCGACATGGGGTCCGAGCAAGTCACTGGCCCAGGCGCCGGCGGCTATGATTAGGCGGTCAACGTGCGTTGCGCCGGAAGATGTCTTGATTTCAACGCCGGCGGGCGTTGAGCGCCAGGATGTCACCTTTTCATTGGCGTTGAAAACCGCGCCCTTGTCGGCTGCGCCTCGGCAAAGGGCGCGTAACGCCCGGTCCGCAAAAATGAAACCTGCGCTCTGTTCAAAGAGCGCGACGAGGCTGTCTGGCAGATGTAACCACGGCGCTTTTTCTGCCAGCTCCTTTTCCATCAGTAGGCGCACATTAAGGCCATGAGCCTTGGCCGAGGTCCGCATGCCGGAGATGACGGCGCCATCCGGCGGTCCGGCCATGATGACGCCTATAGGCGAGAGGATCTCTTCGCCGCTTTCCGCTTCCAACTCGCGCCATGCTTCAACCGCTAGCTGCGCCAGCGGCACGTAATTTTCGTGTTCGAAATAGGCGGTGCGATAAAGACGTGTCGTCCCATGCGAACTGCCGTGATCGTGAAATAGCGGAAACTGGTCGAATACGCGGACTTGAGCCCCGCGTTTTGTGAGTGCATGCGCGGCAGCCGCGCCGACAATGCCGGCGCCGATGACCGCGCAAGTGACCGCCGCCATCAGTCGCGCGCCGGATAGTGGGCGACAGCGCGCTCAGTCAAACCGCTTCACCATGACGAACAGTTTTTGTTTGCCATTCCAAAGATCGCGATCCGCTTCGCTGGTGATGTGAAAGCCTAAATCGCGATAGATCGCCATCGATGCATCAAGCCCCTCCGTGGTTTCGAGCGTGACTTCGTCCCAGCCTTGCGCCTTTGCATAATCGATGGCGTCAGTGACAAGCTTTTTGCCAAGACCAAACCCCCGCGCTTCCGGCGCGACGAGCACCCAACGCAACTGGCCGCGGCCGCCGCGATCGACCATTGCCGCGCATCCGACGAGCTCGCCGGCTTTTTCGGCGAGCCAAACGCGCCCGCGGCCCTTGTTTTCCAAAATGAACTCCGCAACCGTTCCCGCCACATGCGCCTCGAAGGCGATGCCAAAATGCGCGTCATCATCGATGTAGGCTGTCCCGTGCAAAGCAATGAGACGGCCAAGGTCGCCGGGCCGCAAGTCGGTGCGTATGTCTATTGCGTCTGTCATTGGGCTGCTCCAGACAGGGTTTATTGCGCTCGACGACCCTTAGCGCAAGCCGCTTTACGCGATGCGGCAAATGCTGGCATCAAGCGTTGATGGCCGGTCAAGAATCCACATCGCATCCACAGCGCCTTGTGATGCTGCATATCTTTCCGTCCTTTGGATTCGGCGGGCAGCAGGCGCGCTTTGCCGCGCTGGCGAAGGGGCTCGGGCCAGACGCTTATCATCAGGTTGTGGCGCTCGATGGCGATGTTGCAGCGCGCGGGCTGTTGCCGTCTGACGCGCCTGTTCGTTACCGGGCATTTGATGCAAAGAAATCATCGCTCGCCAGTTTGTCGAACATCGCCGGCTTCCGCTCTCTACTGCGGGAGGTGCGCCCGGATATTCTGTGCACCTATAATTGGGGCGCTATCGAAGCGGCGATCGCCAATCGTGCATTTCGGCGAACGCCGCATTTGCATTTTGAGGATGGATTTGGACCGGGGGAAAGCCCTGACAATCAACCGCAGCGGCGTGTTCTGGCGCGGCGGGCGGTTTTGCGCAACAGCGCGATCATAGTGCCGTCGCGGGTGCTTGAGCGTGTCGCTATTGATGTTTGGAAATTGCCGCGGAGCAGGGTTGTTTACATACAAAACGGAATCGACATCGAACGTTTTGCTTCCGGTCCCGCAGGGCGAGGGGGCGAAAGTGTGACGATCGGCTCCGTTGGGGCGCTTCGGGCTGAAAAAAATTACCTGCGTCTGATTAATGCCGTTGCGGCATTAGATGATGCGCGCGCCATTCGCCTCGAAATTGTCGGCGAAGGGCCGGAGCGCGACGCTTTGCAGTCGGTGATCGATGCTTGCACGAGCGAAGTGTCGATGACCCTACCGGGTCCCACATCAGCGCCACAGACAGCGTATCAGCGCTTCGGCATATTCGCCCTTTCTTCAGATACGGAGCAGGCGCCGCTCAGTCTGATGGAGGCGATGGCGGCGGGGTTGCCGGTTGTCGCCACCGATGTGGGCGATATCGCAGACATGGTGGCGCCGGAAAATCGTACTTTCATCACGCCGCTTGGTGATGACGAGGCCTACGCGAACGCCTTAACCGCGCTCGCTAAGGATCCAGCTTTGCGTGAGAAACTTGGAAGCGCCAATGCGCAAAAAGCAGCGCAGGAATTTTCTGTTGCATCCATGGTGGACGCCCATCGTGCGCTTTACTGGTCGCTGGTTAAGGATTGATCCGCTGAAGCCTTACACGATCGCTTTTGCTTGCCGTAGGAACGCGTCAAACATGATGACGCTCCAGAGTTCCTGACCGTTGTTCTCAACGCCGCGCAAATGCGTCTTGGCCATGGCGTCAACGGCGCCTTCGTCAAAGAGGCCGCTTTCGCGCCAGAGTTTCGACGTCTTGAGCCGATGCAAGGGGTTATCGCCACCACGGCGCAACCAATCCGAAACCGGCAGGTCAAAGCCCTGTTTCTTGCGCGCTAGGAATTCCCTACCAAGGCGAGGTTCCATGGCGGCTTTCAGGATGCGTTTGCCTTCGCCGCGGCGAAGTTTGAAGTCCCGAGGCAAAAGGCCCGCCCATTCCACAAGCTTGTGATCTAAAATCGGCGGGCGCACTTCCAGCGAATGCGCCATCGACGCGCGGTCGACTTTCACCAACATGCGCCCCGGCAGCCAGGTGGCAAGGTCTGCATATTGCGCAGCGGCCAGCGGATCGTCGGTTCGCGCTTCGTCCATGGCTTCTTCAATCACCGATTGCGGATGATAAGAGCCAAGCGAGCGTTTCAGATCGACGGCCAAAATCTTCTGGATGCGCATGGGAAAGTTGATGGCGACGGCAGCGGCGTAGCCTTCTGCGCGGGTGCGGGCAAGGGACTGGAATGTGGTTTTGAAGCGCAGGGGCCGCGGCGCCCAGTCGAGCTTGGGATAAAGCGCGCCGGCGGGGCCGAACACGGCGCGCCGCGCCGACAAGGGCGCGATGGCGCGCATGCGTTCTTCCGCGAGATAAAACGGATAGCGGCGATAGCCTGCAAGTATCTCGTCGCCGCCATCACCGGAGAGCGCAACAGTGACATGGCCGCGCGCCAGCATG
>JANQOV010000100.1 GCA_028285645.1 Hyphococcus sp. | reverse complement strand
CTGCGAGAGATCAAGCGGCGGGGTTTTGAATTTTAGATCAAGACGCGTCGCCGCCATTTTAAACCGCCGTGCGATCAGCCTTGCATAGGTCGATTTGATTTCGCGCCCGCGCGACCATTGCGGATCATAATTGCGGCCGCCATTCATGTCGCGGATATGGCGCAGCACCCGCGCTGCGCGGTTGGGCGCAAACGTTTCCAGCCATTCCTGAAAGAGCGACGAAACTTCAAGCGGCAAGCGGATGATGGTGTAGCCAGCATACGTCGCGCCGGCGTCTTTCGCGCGCTCAAGCAATGCTTCCATTTCGTCGTCATTAAGCCCGGGGATCATCGGCGCCGTCATGACGCCAACCGGCAGGCCCGCATCAGCAAGTTTCTTAACAGCGTCAAAGCGCCGGCCTGGCGAAGAGGCGCGCGGCTCCATAGCGCGGGCCAGTTTTTTATCCTGCGTCGTAATCGAGATCATGGCGCGAGTAAGATTCTTCTCCGCCATGGGCGCTAAGAGATCGATGTCACGGGTGACAAGATGCGCCTTGGTAAGGATTGTCACCGGATGCGAAAACCGCGCGAAAGTCTGCAGAACGCCGCGCATGATCTGGAACCTCCGCTCGATCGGCTGGTAGGGGTCGGTGTTAGTCCCCATGGCGACAGTGCGCGGTTTGTAGTTCGGGTTGGAAAGCTCCTTTTGCAATAATCCCGGTGCAGAGGGTTTGGCGAATAGCTTGGCTTCAAAGTCAAGGCCGGCAGAAAGCCCCATATAGGCGTGGGTCGGCCGCGCGAAACAATAAATGCATCCATGTTCGCAGCCCCGATAGGGATTAATGGAGCGGTCGAACCCGACCAGCGGCGAATCATTGTAAGTGATGATTTTGCGTGGACGCTCAACCGTAACTTCCGTCGCCAGCGGCGCCTCGACCGTGCCGTCGAATTCCGCCGGCGCCTCAGCCCAACCGTCGTCGATTTCCTCCTTTTGCTCGGCTTCATAACGGCCGGACTGATTGGAGCGCGCGCCGCGTCCCTTTTCCTTCGAGGGCGGCATGTTCCCTCCGGGGCGTGGAGGGTGAAGGGAAAGGTGTGCGGCGCGCGCCATGGCCGAACGCTATCACGAAAATAGAACAAATCAAGAACATTTTTCGCGCAACATTGATCGCACCAACCTTTGAACAGAGCCGAGGCGGCGGTATGGAAATCTGAATTCTTAAAGAGGCTGTTGGATGGCATTGAAGACCGGCCAGGAAGATTGGAATAAAGACAGTAAGCAAAAGCCGGCGATTTTATTCGTTGCCGGCTTTGGCGATGGCGCGGAAATGTTTGACAGGCTGGCTAAAACGGAACTGGCGGATCACTATCGCCTGGCGCCGATCGATTTGCCGGGCTTTGCCGGCGCCGAGCCTTTAAGCGGCGGAACAACGCTCGAAGCTTTGGCGGATGTCGTTCATCAAGTCGCGCTGCAAAAAAGCGCGCGCATAATCGCCGCCCATTCTGTTGCATCGATCATTGCTTCGCTGGCGGCGCGGCGGGAGGGCTCGCCCATCAACACGATTATCTCGCTTGAAGGAAACCTGACCGCGCAGGATGCTTACTTTTCCGGAACGGCGGCAGATTATCCGAACCCGGAACTCTTTAGAGAAGCGTTTCTAGCGCGCCTTGATGAAATGGTGGAGACGCAATCGATTATCGCGCGCTATCGGAAGATCGCTGCTAAGGCGGACCCGAAAGCGTTGTGGGAGCTCGGCTGCGATGCGCGCCGATTTTCTGAAAGCTGCGAACCAGGCGATGTTTTGAGCGAAACTGAGAATGTAATTTATTTGTACAACCCTGAAAACTGTTCGAATAGCTCGCTTGAATGGCTGCGCACAAATTCAATGAGGCAAATACGGATGGAAGGCGCATCCCATTGGCCAAGCGTTGATCAGCCGGAAACACTATCCGCAAAAATTCTCGAAGCGTTGAGTTCCAAATGAAGGCTCTCGTTTTGTGATCTCCGTCGTCATTCCTACCTTGAATGCAGAAAAGCGATTGCCGATCTGTCTTGAAGCGCTTGTGCCCGCGGCGATCGATGGGCTCGTAAAAGAAGTCGTTATTGTCGACGGCGGCTCGATAGACAAGACGCTGGAAATCGCTGAAGGCTTTGGCGCGACTATCCTCAACTCGACGCCGGGCCGCGGCGGGCAATTGCTCGCCGGCGCAGAGGCGGCGAGGGGCGACTGGCTCCTTTTTCTTCACGGGGACACGGTGTTGGAATACAAATGGGCGAGCGAGGCAGCTTCGTTCATGAAGGCCGGATTGCAACGGGCCGGTGTATTCCGGTTACGGTTTGACGCTAAAGGGATTGCGCCAAAAATCGTCGCCGCCGGCGCGATGATCCGAACTCAAGCCTTAAAAAGTCCGTATGGAGACCAAGGCCTGTTGATTGCGAAATCGCTTTACGAGGAACTCGGCGGCTATGCAGACATACCGCTTATGGAAGATGTTGAGTTTGTGCGCCGGCTTGTCCGCGCTAAAGGGCGGTCAGCGCTGCAGGTTCTTTTCGCCCATGCGGTGACGTCCGCCGAGCGCTATGAGCGCGACGGATATCTGCGCCGCGTCGTCAAAAACATGGGGGTCCTGGCGCGGTATCATCTTGGCGCATCGCCCGAGCGTCTTGCGGAAAGGTATAATCGCCAATGCGGCCCAAAGTGATTATTTTCGTCAAGGCGCCGCTGGCGGGACGGGTCAAGACGCGACTCGGCGCCGCTGTCGGCATGGCCCGCGCAGCGGCCGTCGCGCGGGAGATGATCGCCCGGACAATTGCTGAAGCGCAAAAGGGCGATTGGGAAACTTTGCTGGCGGTTGATCCCCCATCCGCTGTCGCGGGATTTGAAAACCTGTGGCCGCCGAGCTTGCGCCGCATACCACAAGGGCAGGGCGATCTTGGCGATCGCATGGCGCGTGTGATGCGCCATTTACCGCCGGGCCCTGTCGTGATCATTGGCGCTGATGCGCCCGCCTTACGGGCGCGGCATTTGCGCCAAGCCTTCAGGGCGCTTGCCGGCGCCGATGCAGTGTTCGGTCCCGCACATGATGGCGGCTATTGGCTGATCGGCCTCGCGCGCCGACGCCCTGCGCCGGACATCTTCGCAGATGTTCGTTGGTCTACGGAGCACGCGCTTGCGGACACCATCCGCTCATTGCCGCAGCGCTACCTTGTTCGTCGCCTTGAACTGCTGCGCGATATTGACGAAGCCCGCGATCTGGCGTTTCTGGGTTTGCGTTCGACAGCGCGATAACGCATTCGGAAATAGCGAAGCACTAAGGGGATGGCGCAATGGTTAGAATTCTATTTGGCGGCTTTATTGCGCTCCTGGTTGTCGCCGCGTTCGTCTTCTTTGTCATCCTGCCGCCGCGCGTCGATGCAGACCTCAACGCCGTCATCGCCCACGAGCCCTATTCCATCAGCGAAGAAGCAAAAGACTTGCACGAGAGCCTGCGGGTCGCCGACCTTCACGCCGATACGTTGCTTTGGCTGCGCAATCCCGCAAAGCGCCACGACCGCGGGCAAACGGATCTGCCGCGGTTTTTGGAAGGCGGCTTTGCTCTGCAGGTCTTCAGCGCCGTTACCAAAACCCCGAGCAATCTCAACTACGACGAAAATGACTCAAACTCCGATGACATAACCCTGCTCGCTATCGCCCAGCGCTGGCCCATGCGCACATGGGGCAGTCTTGCCGAGCGGGCGCTATTTCAGGCCTCGCGCCTTGAGCGCCTTGAAGAGGATGCAGAGGGGCGATTCAAATTTATCCGTACAAAGAACGAATTGGAGCAAGCGCTTGAAAGCGGCGTCTTCGCCGGCGTCATGGCGGCGGAAGGCGCGCACCCTTTGGAAGGAGAACTCGCCAACCTCGACCGGCTCTATGACGCCGGTTACCGCGTCCTTGGGCTACAGCACTTCTTTGACAATGAAGTCGGCGGCTCCCTGCATGGGCGCGCTGGCGCAGGGCTGACGCCGTTCGGGCGCGATGTCGTCGATTACGCCGTTCAAAAAAGCATGATCATTGATGTCGCGCATTCTTCCGAAGCCGTCGTCCGCGATGTGCTGGCGCGAACGGACCGCCCGCTCATCGTTTCTCATACCGGGTTCAGGGGGCATTGCGACAGCGCTCGCAACATTCCCGACGCGTTGATGAAGGAAATTGCCGCAGAGGGCGGACTTATCGGCGTTGGCTTCTGGGACGGCGCTGTTTGCGATCCCAGCCCTTCGAGCATCGCCGCGGCGATCATCTATGGCGTTGAGTTATTGGGCCCCGCTCATGTGGCGCTTGGCTCTGATTTCGACGGCAGCGTTGAGACCATGTTTGACGCATCGGAAGTCGCCGTGTTGACCGACGCGCTTCTCCAGGCGGGCCTTGACGAACAAACCATCCGCATGGTCATGGGCGAGAATACGATCAGGTTCTTTCTTGAGAACCTGCCGGAGTAAAACGCTCACGCTGCCAGTGTAGGTTCGCAAAGGGTGATATTTTGATGATCAGAGTCCACCGGTTTTTGCTAAGTTGATTTGTCCATGTTTTTTTACTAGGGCATGGAATTCTAAACTAGGCGTAGTTCTGAAGCCTAGGTGTTGTCGGACATCATGCGCCTCATTAGGATAGCGCTCTCATGCTTTGGAAGTTTCGCCACGCTCTCGTATAGTTCGATTGTTGCATCACATATTTGACTGGCATTGTCGGAAAGTGCCTTCTGGGAAGAAGGCCGGAATATGTTTTGCCCGAATTTCGTGTTAATTTTTTCGACAAGTGGTTTCAGTTTCGATAGATATTCTTCATCCGACAGGTGATCATTTTTTGCCGCAGTGTTTGTCTTAATAGCTTGGTCGATGAAATTGAATTCTCTTCGCAGTAGTGATTTTGTGTAGAGGTTGCTAACGTCGCCAGCATCGTAGCCAAGAGAAAGATTCGCGCAAATCAAAGGATCCGTTTCTTTCCAGTGTTCAAATATCTCTGCCGTGAAATCCATGTAATCATTCATCTGCGCATCATTGAAGTATGGAATTCTCTCGCGCATCAGGACCGAGACCGAATTTCTAACGACTGTTTGGGTATATTGTTGTAGATTACTGTCGCGATCGCGAGCACCATCAATTAAATCGGACTTGATCGCGCTAAGTCGTTCCGGCTCATGCTTCTCAAGAGAAGCGAAAATGTTTGGTAGAATTGCGTCTCCATCGCGCGCAGGAAGGACAACTTCTTCCATATGAATGAGTTTGTGCAGTTCATAACGCACCGAGAGACTTGGCCCAAATGCGCTTGCCGCTGCAAGTCCCAGCCCGATACCAAGGCCGACCATCATCCCCGAGTATTTTTTGGGGGCGAAGGCGGACAGGCCTGCGAAAACTCCAGCAACCAAACCGGCGATTAACACACTAAACATTATAGACGCTCACCAATTCGCGTAGGTTGGGAATTACCACGTTTGTAGCTGAATAGAAATGTTTCGAGCCCTCATGCGGCACTCGATCTGCTGTCTAATCAATCAGCGGGCCGGGAAATCAGAAACAAGATAATCCCGATCAGCGCCGCCCCGATCTCAAAATAGAGGAGCGGCATGATCGTCGCCGGCGGCGCGCCTGCAGCGCCAATGCTCGCAACGCGTCCAATCGCAGCGCCGGTCATGAACAAGGCGGAAAACCCGACGGCGTCGCGCCGGCGCTTGATCTGCAGCGCGCCGAGGAGAAATACAAATGCGCACGCCAAGTAGACCCCGCCATAAGCGGAGCGCACCATATTATCCATGCCCGCGCTTCCCGTTTCCAAACTATACCGGGCGAGCAGCAGGTTTGGATCGTATAGATACAAAAGCCCGATCGCGCCGATCCCAACTGCATTAAAAAGAAGGTATATTCGAGAAAGCATCAGTTCTTCTCCTTTTCTTCAAGCCAATTTAACCTTGGTGCGCCGCGCGCGCGTTTCATGCGCACTTCCCGCAGCGGGATGATTTCGCCATCATCGCGCCGCGGCCAGATCCTCGGCAGTTTTTCCGCTGTTTCCGCATCAATAATCTCGGTAGACGGACCTTTTTTGTGAGGCGCCCATTTGTCGCCCCATTGGGCAAGCGCGATCATTACCGGCGCAAGGTCGCGGCCCCGCTCGGTCAACGCATATTCGTCAAAAGCAGAGCCGTCCGCCGCGGGGACTTTCTCCAACACGCCGCCGTCGACCAATTGCGTAAGCCGGCTCGCAAGCGTGTTCTTTGCGATCCCAAGCGACTGCTCGAAATGCTTAAAACGGCGGGCCCCCATCATCACATCGCGGATGATGAGCAATGACCACCAAGATCCCACCTGTTCGAGGGCGCGGGCGATCGAACACTGCATTTCCGAGAACGACTTCGTTTTCATAGCGCCGACAACTTTAGTTTTATTATTAGACTGGATAGCAGATATAGTTTAATAATGCAACTACTTGTTTCGGCTGCTGACGGGCGACTTGTGCGCGCCGGCGCAATCACGCCACCAATGGCCCATGCGCCAGCGCCTCATCCCGCACCCTGACAGCCATTGCCAAGCAGTGGACGGGATAGACGTGAGCGTTGCGCGCCAAGGTTCCCGTGCGCTCGATCTGCGCTATTTGGTGAAAGGAAACATTGGCGACATCGCGCTGCCGCTTAAGGTTGCGCCCCAACGCGCCAACGAGCTTTGGCGGCGCACCTGCTTTGAGGCGTTCGTTCGCGCGGGATCAGCCGAGCGTTATTATGAGTTCAATTTTTCGCCTTCCCATGAATGGGCGGCCTATCGGTTTGACGCTTATCGCAGCGGGATGAAGCCGGGTAGTGATATGCCGCCGCCGCAACAGGAGGCAGAAACAAGCGACGATGCCTATGAACTGCGTGTTTTACTGAATCTTGATTTACTGACGGAATTGCCAGCCGATGAAAGTTGGCGCGTCGGACTCTCAGCAGTCATTGAAGAGACAAGCGGTGAAAAATTCTACTTTGCGCTTGCGCATCCCAAGGGCGCGCCGGATTTTCATCATAAGGATTGCTTCGCAATGGAAATTCCAGCAGCGTGACACCCATGAAATTTGGCATTGATCGACTCCTTTCGGCAACCAACCTTCGGGCGCCGCTCAAAGGAAAACGCATTGCTTTGCTGGCGCACCCGGCGTCGGTAACGGAAGACTTGAGCCATTCTTTGGATGCGCTTGCCGCCTGCGATGATCTCACCATCACCGCCGCTTTCGGTCCGCAGCATGGGCTTCGCGGCGACAAGCAGGACAACATGATCGAGTCCCCGGATTATGACGATCCTGTGCACGGGGTTCCGGTGTTCAGCCTTTATGGGGAAGTGCGCCGTCCCACCGATGCGATGATGGCGTCCTTTGATGTCATGCTGGTCGATCTACAGGATCTTGGCTGCCGGATTTACACGTTCCTGACGACCTTGCGTTACGTGCTTGAAGCAGCAGCGCAACATGACAAAACGGTTTGGGTGCTCGACCGCCCCAATCCCGCAGGGCGGCCCGTGGAAGGGCTGACCTTGCGCGACGGTTGGGAAAGTTTTGTCGGCGCCGGCGCGCTTCCCATGCGTCACGGCATGACCCTTGGCGAGATGGGTCATTGGTTCATCAAGACACTAAAGCTTGATGTGGATTATCGCGTCATTGAAATGGAAGAGTGGCGCCCCAATGATGCGCCCGGTTTCGGTTGGCCGCTCGAAACGCGCGCCTGGATCAACCCGAGCCCTAATGCGCCGAACCTCTGGATGGCGCGCGCTTACGCCGGCACGGTCATGCTCGAAGGAACAACGCTCTCGGAAGGACGCGGCACAACACGCCCGCTCGAACTTTTCGGCGCGCCCGACATCAACACCCGCGCGGTGCTGGAGGAAATGCAAAAGCTCGCGCCGCAATGGCTTGAGGGTTGCGTGTTGCGGGAATGCTGGTTCGAGCCGACATTTCACAAGCATCAAGGTAAGCTTTGCCATGGCGTGCAGATCCACGCTGAAGCGCCGCATTATGATCATCAGGCATTTAGGCCCTGGCGGTTGCAAGCGCTCGCCTTCAAGGCGATCCGTCGTTTGTATAAAGACTATGAAATCTGGCGCGATTTCCCTTACGAATATGAGCACGACAAGCTCGCCATTGATGTCATCAATGGCGGGCCGGCTTTGCGAGAATGGGTCGATGACGCGGCCGCCGCGCCAGGCGATCTCGATGCGCTCGCCGGCGCTGACGAAAAGGCCTGGGAGCAAGAGCGCAAGGCATTTTTGCTTTATTAAGAGACGCCGGTTTTGAACAGCGACATGATTGCTATATAGATTCGTCATGACCTTGCTCATTTTATTCCTTGTGCTGGCAATCGGCGTTTCCTTTTTTTGCTCGATTGCCGAAGCTGTGCTGCTTTCCGTTCGCCCGTCATATGTCACAGCCCTTGAATTAAAAGGAAAACGCGGCGCCAAGACGCTGGCAAAGCTCCGCGAGAATCTCGATCGACCGCTTGCTGCTATTTTAACCGCCAACACGATTGCGCACACTGTCGGCGCCGCAGGCGTGGGCGCCCAAACGACCGTCGTGTTCGGCAGCGAATATCTCGGCGTCGCCTCCGCCATCCTTACTTTTTTGGTTCTCGTTCTTTCCGAAATCATACCGAAAACCCTGGGCGCGACCTATTGGCAATCGCTGGCGCCGACATTCGGCGTTCTCATTCGGTGGTTGACGCTTGCGCTATATCCAATCGTTTTATTGTCTGAACGCCTGACGCGGTTGCTTTCTCGCGCAGGCCGCAAAAAAAGCGCCTTTAGCCGCGAGGAGATGCGGGCCATGGCGGAGATTGGATCGCGCGAAGGGACCCTCAACCCAAGAGAACATAAAATCATCAACAATGTGATGAAGCTAACGCGCATTTCTGTGCGTGATATTATGACGCCTCGGCCAGTGGTGTTTTCCGTTTCGGGGCAATTGAGAGTAAAAGAATTCTTTGACGCGCACGCTGACAAGCCATTTTCGCGAATTCCAATTCAAGACAGTTCGGCTGACGATATCTCCTCATATGTCTTGAAAACAGACCTGCTCATCGCTCAGGCAAAGGATGACTTTGACGCGCATCTTGCGGACTTCAAAAGAAAGTTTCTTGTACTGCCAGACGTTGTATCGGCTTCAGATGCATTCGACCGGCTGGTGCAGGACAAAAGCCACATCGCCCTCGTGGTTGATGAATACGGGACCATGCAGGGCGTTGTTACGCTGGAAGATGTTGTCGAAACGCTGATTGGTTTTGAGATCACGGACGAGCTTGACAAGGTAGAGGATATGCAGGCCCTTGCTCAGAAACGCTGGCGCGAGCGCATGATAGCGATGGGATTTGACCCAGACAGCGTAGAGTGGAATACGCCCGCTTAATTCAACTCTCTTGATTTATGGGCCGTTGCAAGCCTTTCGTGGTGAGCCGCAAAAAGGCGCAATCAAATACTGCTGCTCGTCCTCCTCGCGCTCTAGGCTTTCTTCTTCTTCGCTGCTTTTGCTTTTCCCTTTGGCTTGGGTTGCGGCCGCGTGAACACCCATTCGTCATCTGTCGAAAGGGACTTAGAAAACTTATATCCGCCGACGGAGAATTTTTTTAAATCCTCGGCGCGGGTGATGCGGTTTTCAATCGCCCAGCGCGCCATCATCCCCCGCGCTTGCTTCACAAAAAGCATGAGCGCGCGCGCTTTACCGTCTTTGACTTCCTTGAAGTTGAACATGATGAAGGGGGCCTTCAACGCCTTGCGGTCGACAGCTTTGGCGTATTCGTTGGAGGCAAGGCAAACGATGGTTTTATCGTCATGGGCCTTTACAGCCTTGTCGAGTTCTTTTGCGATCACCGGCTCCCAAAAGGCGTGAAGGTTTCCCCCGCGCGGATTTTTAAGCCGCGAGCCCATTTCAAGGCGATAAGGCTGGATGGCGTCGAGGGGCCGCAGCAGTCCGTAAAGACCGGAAAGAATGCGCAAATAATCCTGCGCGAATTCTAGGTCGTCGGGCTTAAGAGTGTTTGCGTCGAACCCGCGATAAACGTCGCCGGCAAATGTCAGCGCCGCTTGCTTGGCGCCGTTGATCCTGCCCGCGGCCTTGAACGCTTGGAAGCGCTCGTAGTTCAAGTCTGCAAGGTCGTCGGAAATTCCCATCAGCCGCTTGATGTCCGATCGCTTCAGTTTTTTTGCAACGCCGGCAAGTTCGCCCGTATCTTTGGCAAGCGCCGGTTTTGTTGGTTTCGGGGCGTCCGGAGCCGGGTCGAAATTCATCATCTTGGCGGGAGACAACAGCATCAGCATGGGCGGGTCGGGCTCCTACGTTGTGAAAACTGAGGTGCTAAGATAAGGTTTTGGGCGTAAAGCGAAAGGGGAGAAGTGATGACAGAGTCAATAATTTCAAACCGCCGCAATTTATTTGCACTTGGCCTCGCCGCCGGCGCGGTAACGGGGCTTGGCGCGTTCGGACCTGCAAAAGCAGCCAAGAGCGGAATTTCTGCGCTGGTGTTAGTGGCGCAGCAAAAAGCAGAGCAGGCCTCTACCAGCGCCAGTAGCGCAGCGGAAAAGCAGCGTGATCTTATTAGTAAGCAAAAAGACCTCAGGAGCTCGCAAGCACAGTTAGACCGCCTGATCAGTCTTAGTAACGACCTAAAAGAGCTGGAAGGCGTCCTTGCTGAATTGAGTGTTGAACTCAAACAGGCGGGCTGCAATTAAATCAGTCTACAGAATCTTTCCCGGATTCATGATCCCCTGCGGGTCGAGCGCTGATTTAACGGCGCGCATCATGGCAAGTTCGGGTGCGCTTTTGCGTTTTGCAAGGGCGTCGCGCTTGTGGCGACCAACGCCGTGTTCCGCCGAGATTGATCCCTTAAAGGAGCCGATGACATCATAGACGGCTTCTTCGATGGCGCTGCGCTTGTCGTCTAGCGCAGTTTTTGCGGCGCCTTTTGGCGGGATGATGTCATAATGAATATTGCCGTCGCCCACATGGCCGAAAGCGACAATGCGCGCTTCGGGCGCGACTTTCGCCACCGCCGCACCGGCCTTGTCGAGAAAGGCGGGAATGTCCGCAGTCGCAACGGAAACGTCATGGCGGGCGCCGAGCCCTTCCTTGTTGATCGCTTCCGACATGGCATGGCGCATGCGCCAGAATTCGCCCGCCTGCCGTTCGTTCTGCGCAATCGCGGCGTCATTAAGGAGGCCTTGCTCCAGCGCTCGTTCAAGCATAGTCTCGACTGCGCCCTGTAAGGCGCCCTTTTGTGCGGATGAAAATTCCATCAAAACGTAATACACATGCGGCGCGTCCAGCGGATCACGCGCGTCGGGAATGTTGCTGACAATGAGGTCAAGGCATTGCCGCGCCAAAAGTTCGAAACTGCTCGCTGCGCCGCCGGTCGCCCTTTGCGCATGCGACAACAACGCGACAGCGTCGGCGGCGCTGTCTAGTCCTGCGAAAACTGTCACGGTTTCAAGGGGCGCCGGGAAGAGTTTCAAGACTGCGCCGGTGATGATCCCCAGCGTGCCTTCGCCACCGATGAAAAGTTGTTTGAGATCATAGCCCGTATTGTCCTTGCGCAGACGTTTAAGGCCATGCCAGATGTCGCCGTTCGGCAACACTGCTTCAAGGCCAAGCGCAAGGTCGCGGGCATTGCCGTAACGCAACACATTAACGCCGCCGGCATTGGTGGAAAGCACGCCGCCGATTTGCGCAGAGCCTTCCGAACCAATGGACAAGGGAAAAAGGCGCTCGGCGTTCGCGGCTGCTTCCTGTGCGTCGGCAAGGGTAACGCCCGCATCAACGGTCATCGTGTTGTTGAGAGGCTCGACAGCGCGGATGCGGTTCATACGTTTCAAGGACAACAGAACTTCGTCGCCAAAAGGCATCTGTCCGCCCACAAGGCC
>JANQOV010000093.1 GCA_028285645.1 Hyphococcus sp. | reverse complement strand
CTTGCGCTTCTTGAGTCGATGCGCTTAGCGTTGACGCGTTGTCTGACACCGCAGTTTCCGTTTCGGCGATTGAGGTTTCAGTTTCGGTCGTCTCTAGCGCGGTTGCGCTGGTAAAGCCCGCCGGCATCGCCGCCATGACATTTTCAAGCACCGTCATGCGCGCCGCATCGCTCGCCGTTCCTTCGAGGCGAAAGTCTGTTCCTGCGGCGTTTATCGAACCGGCCTCAAGACGCGAAAGCGCATGCAAGCTGGTTGTAGCAGCAACCACCCATGCGCCTTCTTCCGGTCCGCCACCGCTGACAGTCATGGCGCTTTCGACCGGCGCGTCTTCGAAACTGCGGGTTGCGGCGTTGCGCACCGCTTCAGCTGCTGCCTCGCTTGGCGCATTTCCATAAAGCGCAAGGCTGCCGTCCTTGTAATCGGCGCCCCAGGTGAAATTGTCGGCGATGGCCAGCACCGCACTGGCGTCCAATGGCGCGGCCGATGAAACCTCAACAGCCGTGACGCCGCCCATCAGAACGCCGCCATTCCAGACAGCCTGTTTGACTGCGCTCACTGCCGCTGCCTGATCGCTTTCGCTCGGCGCTTCGCCATTAAGCACCGCCTTTTGTCCTTCGAACGTAACGCGCGCCCAATCGTGTCCGCCGCTCACAAGGGCCGCCGCCGCTTTGTTTTCAAGCTTTTCCTGCGCTGACTTTGCGGAGCCGGGAAATACGCCGAGATGGATGCCGAAATATCCAATGCCCGCAACAAACAGCGTCGCGACTGTCGCTTTCATCCAACTGGTCATCAACGCATTACCACTCAAGTACGACTTTACCGGAAAGGCCTGATCGCATGACGTCAAAACCTTCTTGGTAGTTAGCGATGGCGAATTTGTGGGTGAGGATCGGCGAAAGGTCGAGGCCCGCCTGTAACATCGCCCCCATCTTATACCAGGTTTCAAACATCCGCCGGCCATAGATGCCTTTGAGCTCAAGGCCTTTGAATATGATCTTGTCCCAATCAACGCCAGCGCCGTTTGGCATGATGCCGAGCATGGCGATCTTGCCGCCATGGTTCATGGTATCGAGCATTGATGAGAAGGCGGAAGGGACCCCAGACATTTCTAGCCCGATGTCAAAGCCTTCGGTCATGCCGAGTTCGCGCATGGTGTCGCGGAGATCTTCATTTTGCACATTGACCGCGCGTGTCGCGCCCATCTGTTTTGCAAGATCGAGGCGATAGTCGTTCACGTCAGTGATGACCACATGGCGGGCGCCGACAAACTTTGCGATCGCAGCCGCCATGATGCCGATCGGTCCGGCGCCGGTAATAAGCACGTCTTCGCCGACGAGATCGTAAGCCAGCGCCGTGTGCGTTGCGTTGCCGTAAGGGTCGAAGATAGCGCCCATGTCGTCGGAGATATCGTCAGGGAGCTTGTAAACGTTGAACGCCGGCACAGCGACATATTCAGCAAAAGAGCCTGGCCGCTCAACGCCGACGCCGACGGTGTTGCGGCAAAGATGGCGTTTGCCGGCGCGGCAGTTGCGGCAATAGCCGCAGGTCACATGTCCTTCGGCGGAAACGCGATCGCCGACTTTGAAGGTCGCGTGTTCCGGATGCACCTCTGAACCGATTTCGACAACTTCGCCGGCGAACTCATGACCGACTGTCATCGGCACGGGAATTGTCTTTTGCGCCCACGCATCCCAGTTGTAGATGTGGATGTCGGTGCCGCAGATGGCGGATTTTTTGACTTTGATGAGAACGTCATTGGGCCCGATTTTCGGCATCGCCGTATCGGCCAGCCAGATGCCTTCTTCGGCTTTGCTTTTCATCAGGGCTTTCATTGCGGACGTCTCCTTCAGCGGAGGGCGCGGCCTTGGCGGGCGCATTCTCATGACCGATTATAGCCGCCTCTAAGAGCGCTTACACCCTTTGCGGTCAAGAGAATTGCGGCGGTCTTTCACGAGATACGCCAAGTTCCCGCTCCAGCGCAGCGCCAAGGGCAATCAGCGATCCCTCTTGAAAAAGGCCCCCCCAAAGGCTGATCCCCCGTGGCGTGCGAAAGGTCTCGCCGCCGAGGGTGGTTTCGTCAGTAACGGTTCTCGACGGCGTTTGTGCAAATCCTGCGCGCAAGGCGAGTTGCGGGCCGCCGGTCATGTTGGTGGCGAGGAGGGCGCTTCCCGCATAATGCGGGCCAATGAGTGCGTCGAACCCTTCAAAGGCGGCATTCAGTTCTTGCATGAGCTTTCGGCGCAGCCTGTCCATCTGCACCAGATCAACAGCGGATATAAAGCGCGCCTTGCGCCAGGTGTTCGGCCAGGCTTCGGCGTCTTGCCACACCAGTTCGTCGTCGCGGCCCGATAGGGTGAGCTCCTGAAACGCAGCGGCGGATTCAACAAACAAAATTTCAATGAGGCTCTCGATATCGATCGCCGGCCAGGTAAATTCTTTTAAGGTAACGCCAAGGGCGGTCATCGCATCAAGGGCTTCGCGGTCGGCGCCGTCGCCTTCTTCAAACCATTGCGGCACATAACCAACCGTAAGCGCGGATAGGTCTATGGCGCCGTCATAGGTAAAGCCAATCCGCGATGCTGCAGGATCGTCAGCATCATAACCATTGAGCTCTGACAGAACGAGCGCTGTATCCTCAACCGACCGGCAGATTGGTCCTACTTTGTCTAACGACCAGCAAAGCGCCATCATGCCGGCGCGCGAGACCCTGCCGAAAGTTGGCCGCAAACCAACGGTCCCGCATCGCTCTGACGGCGAGACAATGGAGCCAAGCGTTTCCGTGCCAATTGCAAAGGAACACAACCCCGCTGCAACCGCAGCAGCAGAGCCTGCGCTTGAGCCGGAGGAGCCCTCGCGGGTATTCCATGGGTTTCGCGTGCGCGCGCCAAACCATTGGTCGCCATAAGCAATAGCGCCGCATGCTGTTTTGCCCAGGAGAACTGCGCCGGCGAGCCTTAGCTTGCGCGCGACTTCGCAATCTTCTTCCGGGATTCTATCCTTGTACGGATTAGCGCCCCATGTGGTGGCGACACCCTTTGTATCCGCCAGGTCTTTTAGTCCATAAGGGATGCCGTGCAGCGGGCCGCGGTCCCGGCCGCGGGCGAGATCTTTATCAGCGTCGACCGCTTGCTTGCGGGCAAGGTCCGGCGTTGGCGTAATGAAAGCGTTGAGTTGTGCATCATATTCTGACAGGCGTTGCAGATAGATGTTGGTCAATCGCACCGAAGTCAAAGCGCCGCTTCTTATCCATACGCCCTGCTGGCGGACTGACGCATAGGCGATATCAACATCACTCTCAGGGAGCGGCGGCGGTGTTTCATCTTTAAGCGACAACGTGTTTCTTTGCGCCTTGATGGATTTGCCCGGCAGCCGCGGATTAAACACGCAGGCCGGCGCCAAATTGTTGGGCATTTCCATTGCCCGCAAATTGGCGAGCTTTTGCAGATTGTCCTCAAGGTCTTCGAGCATCATGGCGCGCTCGGCTGGCGTGAAGGAAACCCCTTGAAGCTTTTCCGCTTCGGCGATGGTGTTTTCCGTGATGTCGGGCGACATGCTGGACGATTGTCCGCCCGCAGCGCCGGACTTGTCGCGCGTTCCGCTGCGGTCGCACCCGGCAATCGCGACGGTTCCCGCAAGCGCGCCTGTTGCTGCGGCGCCGCGCAATAAATCCCGTCGATTGGTTTTCATGAGGCTCGCCCCTGCCTTGCCGCGCCTAAAGATGCGTCATTGCTCTCTCGCCCCGCGGAAAGATTGCCCTTTCGCGAAATCGCGCGCAAGGCTATGCGGATGATGCGTCCGCCATCGGCCGCCATGTCATGACATGCACTCAGCCGGTGATTATCGGGAGAACAATAATGCGAAACGAATTTTATGAACGCGTCACCGCTACCCTAGACGACATCAGAGAGCAGGGCCTTGAGAAACTCGAACGCCCGATCGTTTCGGCGCAAGGGCCGGAGATTAATGTGCGCCACAACGGCAAAGACATGTGCGTCTTAAATTTCTGCGCCAACAACTATCTTGGCCTTGCTGATCATCCTGCTCTCGTCGACGCCGCGAAAAAGACCATGGACGATTATGGATACGGCATGGCGTCGGTGCGGTTCATTTGCGGAACTCTTGACCTTCACCGGTCGCTCGAAAAAGCGATTGCTGATTTCCTGGGCTATGACGATGCGATTTTGTTTGCGGCGTGCTTTGACGCCAATGGCGGCGTTTTCGAGCCGCTGCTGACGGCGGAAGACGCGATCATTTCCGATGCGCTCAATCATGCATCGATCATTGACGGCGTTCGTTTGTGTAAGGCGCAGCGTTATCGCTATGCGAATTCCGACATGGAAGATTTGGAAGCGCAGTTAAAAGCAGCGAATGAAGCCGGCGCCCGGACAAAATTAATTGTCACCGACGGCGTTTTTTCAATGGACGGCTATATCGCCAAGTTGGCTGAGATTTGTGCGTTGGCTGACAAATATGATGCGCTTGTCATGGTCGATGACGCCCATGCCACCGGCTTCATGGGACCGGGCGGCAAGGGCGCGCCGGCCCATTGCGGCGTTGCGGATCGCGTTGACATTTTAACAGGAACGCTCGGCAAGGCGCTGGGCGGCGGCATGGGTGGTTACATTTGCGCCTCGAAAGACGTCATTCATCTACTGCGTAATCGCGCGCGGCCTTATCTCTTTTCCAACGCCTTAACGCCGGCGCTCATCGGTGCGAGCATTAAAGCGCTGGAGCTGATCCGCGATGGCGACGACTTACGAGCGCAACTCTTCCGCAATGCGGAGCGTTTTCGCGCGCAGATGACGGATGCCGGCTTTGACCTTCTGCCGGGCGAACACCCGATTATTCCCGTGATGCTCGGCGACGCGCGGAAGGCAGCCGAGATGGCCGATGCGATGATGCAGGAGGGTGTGTATGTCACCGCCTTTTCCTATCCGGTGGTGCCGAAGGGTTTGGCGCGCATCAGAACGCAGATGTGCGCCGGCCACTCAGACGAACAGGTCGACCGCGCCGTCGCCGCGTTTACGAGAGTCGGTAAGGCGTTGGGCGTCCTTTTATGACTGTGCGAACCGGCTGTCCTCGTTATTCCAGCGCAAGCTGGAATCCAGGGGCGTTTCGCTCTGAATATGCCGCTCCTGGATCCTGACTTTCGTCAGGATAACGGTGGAGGGCGTGTCGGGCGCCACTCAGAGTGGATGGCGCAAGCCGGGATCCGGGGTCGGAGAAGAGCATTCAGGATAACACAAACAGAGACTTGCATTCCTAGAGATTTCCGCTAAGACCCCGCCGTCGCTGCTTTTATGCAGCGCACCTGTCCGAGACTGCGGGTGTGGCAACACTTAATCTCCCGCATAGACGCAAGGTAATAGGGATTGGCCCACAAGGCTTCCTCCCGTTTGACCTCGTTTGGACAGGCTCTTGCGTTCGCGCGGAGCCTTTTTTGGTTTCCGCAATTCGAGCGCTGAAGACTTCGCGAGAGCGGATGGTCCGCTTTCGTTAACGAAAGGGACTTGTCGATGGACAGAACCCAAAAGGCTGAGATGGTCGAATGGATCGGCGGCGTGTTCGATAAGAATGCGGTGGTGGTCGTTGAAAATGGCGGTCTTTCGGTCTCGGAGATGGAAGAACTGCGCGGCAGCTTGCGGCAAGCCGGCGCCAATATGCGCATCGTCAAAAATCGGCTCGCGAAAATTGCCTTGTCCGGCAAGGCGGCTGAGAAGCTGACGGACCTCTTCACTGGTCCGACGGCGATCGCATTTTCCGAGGATCCGGTTGCGGCGGCGAAAGCTGTTAATGACTTCGCCAAAAAGAACGAAAAGCTTTCCATCCTTGGCGGGGCCATGGATGCGGAAATCCTCGACGAGGCCGGCGTTAAGGCGCTCGCCGCCATGCCGTCGCGTGAGGAAATCCTTGCGTCAATCGTTCAGACCATCATGTCGCCGGCAGCCGAGATTGTCGGGGCCGTTACGGCGCCGGCTGCTCAGATTGCCGGCATCCTTGAAACGCTGGAAAGTCGCGAAGCCGCCTAGAGGCGTCTTCCGATTGAAATTCTAACTCTTACGAAACGGGAACAGAAAAATGGCTGATATCAAGAAACTTGCTGAAGAACTCGTAGGCCTCACGCTTTTGGAAGCGGCAGAGCTCAAAAACCTCCTCAAGGAAGAATACGGCATTGAGCCGGCTGCAGGCGCAGTTGCTGTAGCTGCAGCCCCAGGCGCTGGCGGCGGTGGCGAGGCAGCTGAAGAAAAGGATGAGTTCGACATCATCCTGGTCGAAGCCGGCGACAAAAAGATCAATGTGATCAAGGAAGTACGCGCGATCACGGGTCTTGGCCTGAAAGAAGCCAAAGAGCTGGTTGAAGCTGGCGGCAAGGCGGTCAAAGAGGGCGCTGCCAAGGCTGAAGCCGAGGAAATCAAGAAGAAGCTTGAAGACGCTGGCGCTAAAGTCGAACTCAAATAGCAGCGTTTCCCACAGGCTCTGGGAAAAAAGTACGCCAATTTAACGAAATTTGGGGTTGCGAGAGCCCCCGAGCGTGCTTATTAACTCCAATTCGCCGCCGGTGGCTCCCCATCGGCGGTGTTAGGCTTTGCGGCGACGTGCTTCGGTTAATCGAGAACTACATTTAGGAACAAAACCCCAGTGTCTGGTGGTCGGTTCGAGGCGACCGCTCAGGCGCTGTTGCGCATGCGTTGGTAACCCATCGATGCGCAACTGGCGGTTGTTTTCCGTTTAAGAGGAAAAAGATGGCGCAATCCTTCGTTGAGAAGAAACGCATCCGTAAAAACTTTGGCCGCATCGGTGACGCGGCGCCAATGCCGAACCTGATTCAGGTTCAAAAAGACTCTTATGAGCAATTCCTGCAGCGATTCGTAAAGTCCGAAGATCGCAAGATCGAAGGGCTTGAGGCGGTCTTTCGCTCGGTGTTTCCGATCTCGGATTTTACCGAGACCGCGACCCTTGAATATGTCTCTTACGAGTTCGAAGACCCGAAATACGACGTCGAGGAATGCCAGCAGCGCGACATGACCTACGCCGCGCCGCTGAAGGTGACCTTGCGGCTCATCGTGTTCGAGGTGGACGAGGAAACTGGCGCCAAATCCGTCAAGGATATCAAAGAGCAAGAAGTCTATATGGGCGACATGCCGCTGATGACCGACAACGGCACCTTTGTCGTCAACGGTACGGAGCGCGTCATCGTCTCGCAGATGCACCGCAGCCCGGGCGTCTTCTTTGATCACGACAAAGGCAAGTCGCACGCATCCGGTAAATTGTTGTTTGCGGCGCGCATTATTCCCTATCGCGGCTCCTGGCTCGATTTTGAGTTCGACGTCAAAGACATCGTTAATGTGAGGATTGACCGCCGCAGGAAGCTGCCGGCGACCACCTTGCTCTATGCCCTGGGCATGGATCAGGAAGAAATCCTCGACGAGTTCTTCGATCGCGTTGCCCACAAAAAGACCAAGAAGGGCTGGACCATGCCCTTCAATCCTGACCGCTGGAAGGGCGTCAAGGTCGAGCGCGATCTCGTCAACGCCAAGAATGGCGAAGTGGTGCTTGAGGCAGGCAAGAAGCTGTCGGCACGCGGCGCCAAAAAGCTTGAAGAAGGCGGGCTGAAGCAGCTTCTCCTGTCGGATGAAGAAATGGCCGGACGCTATTTCGCGTCTGACCTTGTCAACTTCGATACCGGCGAAATCTACGCCGAGGCGGGCGAAGAGATTACGCCCGAGATTCTCGAGCAGTTTGAAGAGCTCGGCATTGATGCGTTCGATACGATCGACGTCGATCACCTGGTGGTTGGCGCCTATATGCGCAACACGCTTGCGGCGGACAAAAACCGCAATCGCGACATGGCGCTGATCGATATTTATCGCGTCATGCGCCCGGGCGAGCCGCCGACGCTCGAAACGGCCGAAGGCCTCTTTTTCTCACTGTTCTTCGATCCGGAAAGATACGACCTGTCATCGGTTGGCCGGGTGAAAATGAACATTCGCCTTGGCTTTGAGACTGAGGATTCGCTTCGGACTCTGCGCAAGGAAGATATTCTTTCGGTCTTGAAAACCCTGGTCGATCTGCGCGATGGCCGCGGCGACATTGACGACATCGATAATCTCGGCAACCGGCGCGTGCGTTCGGTGGGCGAGCTGATGGAGAACCAATATCGCATCGGTCTTCTCCGCATGGAGCGCGCCATCAAGGAGCGCATGTCGTCAGCGGAACTCGATACGCTGATGCCGCACGATCTCATCAACGCAAAGCCTGCGGCTGCTGCGGTGCGCGAGTTCTTCGGCTCTTCGCAGCTTTCGCAATTTATGGATCAGACCAACCCGCTTTCGGAAATTACCCACAAGCGCCGCTTGTCTGCGCTTGGCCCGGGCGGTCTTACCCGTGAGCGCGCCGGCTTTGAAGTCCGCGACGTGCATCCGACCCACTATGGCCGCATCTGCCCGATTGAAACGCCGGAAGGACCGAACATCGGTCTCATCAACTCCCTGGCGACCCATGCGCAGGTCAACCAATATGGCTTTATCGAAAGTCCTTATCGGCGCGTTGCCGACGGCAAGGTGACCGATGAGGTTGTTTATCTTTCCGCCATGGAAGAACAGCGCTTCGCCATCGCCCAGGCAAACGCCGAAGTCGATGAGAACGGCGTGCTCACAAACGAGTTCGTCAACTGCCGCGTCGGCGGCGACGCGACCCTGGTGCCGCGCGAGGACGTTGCCTATATCGACGTCTCGCCGAAGCAGCTTGTGTCTGTTGCAGCAGCGCTCATTCCGTTCCTCGAAAACGACGACGCCAACCGCGCGCTCATGGGCTCGAACATGCAACGCCAGGCAGTGCCGCTCTTGCAGGCCGAGGCGCCTTTTGTCGGCACCGGCATGGAAGCGATCGTGGCGCGGGATTCAGGCGCTGCGGTGGCGGCGCGCCGTCCCGGCGTTGTCGAGCAGGTTGACGCGCAACGGATTGTTATCCGGGCGACGGAAGAAAAAGACCCGACCAAACCCGGCGTCGACATCTACAATCTGCGCAAGTTCCAGCGCTCCAACCAGAACACCTGCATCAACCAGCGCCCGCTGGTGAAGATCGGCGACATCATTCGCGAAGGCGATATTGTCGCTGATGGTCCGTCAACGGATCTTGGCGAACTGGCGCTTGGCAAGAACGTGCTCGTCGCGTTTATGCCGTGGAACGGCTACAACTTCGAAGACTCGATCCTGATTTCCGAGCGTATCGTGCGGGATGACGTCTTCACCTCCATCCACATCGAGGAATTTGAAGTGATGGCGCGGGACACCAAGCTGGGTCCTGAAGAAATCACCCGCGATATTCCGAACGTCTCGGAAGAAGCCTTACGCAATCTCGACGAAGCCGGGATTGTCGCCATCGGCGCCGAGGTGCATCCGGGCGATATCCTTGTCGGCAAGATCACGCCGAAGGGTGAAAGCCCGATGACGCCGGAGGAAAAACTCCTGCGCGCCATCTTCGGTGAAAAAGCTTCCGACGTGCGCGACACGTCGCTCAAACTGCCGCCGGGCGTCGCCGGTACGGTGGTTGAGGTGCGTGTCTTTAACCGCCACGGCGTTGACAAAGACGAACGCGCCATCGCCATCGAGCGCGAAGAGATCGAGCGTCTCGCGAAAGACCGGGACGACGAGCTCGCCATTCTCGAACGCAACATCTATGGCCGCTTGAAGCCTCTGCTGCTTTCCAAAGAAGCCGTCTCAGGACCGAAAGGCTTTGAGAAAGGGCAGATCACGGAAGAGGTGCTGGAAGAGCAACTTTCCAAAGGCCAATGGTGGAAGATCGGCATTGCAGACGAAAATGCGATGCAGGAAATCGAAGCGCTCAAAAAGCAGTTCGACGAGTCAAAGTCGCGTCTCGAAGCACGCTTTGACGACAAGGTCGACAAGCTAAAACGCGGCGATGAAATGCCGCCGGGCGTCATGAAGATGGTCAAAGTCTTCGTCGCCGTGAAGCGCAAGCTGCAGCCGGGCGATAAGATGGCCGGCCGTCACGGCAACAAGGGCGTCATCTCGAAAATCGCGCCGATGGAAGACATGCCGTTCCTGGAAGATGGAACGCCTGTCGATATCGTCCTTAATCCGCTTGGCGTTCCGAGCCGGATGAATGTCGGACAAATCCTTGAGACCCATCTTGGCTGGGCCTGTCGCGGTCTTGGCCGGCAGATCGGCGAAATCATGGAACGATGGGACGCCGGTGAGAATACACGCGATGAATACATCGCCAAGATGAAGCACATTTATGGCGAAGAGCAGGTGCTGCCGCGCTCCAATGACGAATTGATGGAGCTTGGCGACAACCTCGTTCGCGGCGTGCCGATTGCGACGCCGGTGTTCGACGGCGCCCATGAAGCTGACATTGTCGACATGCTGACAAGAGCCGGCCTTGAGGAAACAGGTCAGGTTCAGCTCTTTGATGGGCGAACCGGTGAGACGTTCTCGCGGCCGGTGACGGTGGGCTACAAGTATCTCTTGAAGCTGCATCACCTTGTCGATGACAAAATCCACGCGCGGTCCATTGGCCCGTACTCGCTGGTCACACAGCAGCCGTTGGGCGGCAAGGCGCAGTTTGGCGGCCAGCGCTTCGGCGAGATGGAAGTCTGGGCGCTCGAAGCTTATGGCGCAGCCTACACGCTGCAGGAAATGTTGACGGTGAAGTCTGACGACGTCGCCGGCCGCACCAAGGTCTACGAAGCCATCGTCCGCGGCGACGACAGTTTCGAAGCCGGTATTCCGGAAAGCTTTAACGTGCTTGTCAAAGAGATGCGTTCACTTGGACTGAATGTGGAATTGCAGACGGGATAGGCGCCGCCGTCTATCCCAGTTCGTACGCTGCTTAGTAATTCGCGGAAAATATCTTCCGCAACCGATTGAGAGGCTCTTATGTCACAGGAACTGCTGAACGTTTTTAATCCCGTTGCGCCTGCGCAAACGTTCAATCAGATCCGTATTTCGCTCGCGAGCCCGGAGAAAATTCTCTCCTGGTCGTTCGGCGAAATCAAAAAGCCGGAAACCATCAACTACCGGACCTTCAAGCCGGAGCGCGATGGCCTGTTCTGCGCCCGCATCTTCGGGCCGGTGAAGGACTACGAATGCTTGTGCGGCAAGTACAAGCGCATGAAGTATAAAGGCATCACTTGCGAAAAATGCGGCGTTGAAGTCACGCTCACCAAAGTGCGCCGCGACCGCATGGGCCATATCGAGCTTGCGGCGCCGGTTGCGCATATCTGGTTTTTGAAGTCACTGCCGTCTCGCATTTCCTTGATGCTCGACATGACGCTCAAAGATGTAGAGCGCGTTCTTTACTTTGAGCAGTTCATCGTCATCGAGCCGGGCCTGACGCCCTTAACGCCGAACCAGCTCCTGACCGAAGAGGAGTATCTCAAAGCGCAAGAAGAATACGGTGAAGACTCCTTTACCGCCGGCATCGGCGCGGAAGCGATCCGCGAAATTCTGACAAGCCTTGATCTCGAAGCGATCGCTGAGCAGCTAAAAGTCGAGATCGCCGAAGCGACAACGGAACTGAAGCCGAAAAAACTCGCCAAGCGCTTGAAGCTCATCAATGCGTTCATTGAATCCGGCAACCGTCCGGAGTGGATGATCATGACCGTTATTCCGGTGATCCCGCCGGAACTGCGCCCGCTGGTGCCGCTCGACGGCGGACGCTTTGCGACGTCCGACCTCAACGATCTTTATCGCCGGGTCATCAACCGGAACAACCGCTTGAAGCGCCTGATTGAGTTGCGCGCGCCGGACATCATTGTCCGCAACGAAAAGCGCATGCTGCAGGAAGCCGTTGATGCGCTGTTCGACAATGGCCGCCGCGGCCGTGTGATCACCGGCACCAATAAGCGTCCGTTAAAATCGCTTTCCGACATGCTGAAGGGTAAGCAGGGCCGCTTCCGCCAGAACCTTCTTGGTAAGCGCGTCGATTATTCCGGCCGCTCGGTGATCGTTGTCGGACCGGAACTTAAGCTTCACGAATGCGGCCTGCCGAAGAAAATGGCGCTGGAGCTGTTCAAGCCGTTTATCTATTCGCGTCTTGACGCCAAGGGTCTTTCCGCCACGGTTAAACAGGCGAAAAAGCTTGTCGAAAAAGAACGCCCTGAAGTCTGGGATATTCTCGACGAGGTGATCCGCGAGCACCCGGTGCTCTTGAACCGCGCTCCGACGCTGCACCGTCTTGGTATTCAGGCCTTTGAACCAAAGCTCATCGAAGGCAAAGCGATCCAGCTGCACCCGCTGGTCTGTACCGCGTTTAACGCTGACTTCGACGGCGACCAAATGGCCGTACACGTGCCGTTGTCGCTTGAGGCGCAGCTTGAAGCGCGCGTCCTCATGATGTCGACCAACAACATCCTGTCGCCCGCCAACGGCAAGCCGATCATCGTGCCGTCGCAGGATATCGTGCTTGGTCTTTATTACATCACCATGGAAAAAGAGAACGAGCCCGGCGAGGGCATGACCTTTGGCTCCATGGCTGAGATTGATCATGCGCTCGACGCCGGTGTGATTACGCTGCATGCGAAAATCAAAGCCCGCTGGGAGACCGTCGACGAAAATGGCGAGCCTATCCGTGAGGTCGTTGAAACGACAGCCGGTCGCATGAAGGTTGCGCAAGTGTTACCGCGCGACTCCAATGTACCGTTTTCTGTCGTCAATAAGCTGCTCACCAAGAAGGCGATCCAGGGACTGATCGATATTGTCTATCGCCATTGCGGACAGAAAAAGACTGTTCTGTTCGCTGACCACATTATGGACCTTGGCTTTAAGGAAGCCTGCCGCGCCGGGATTTCCTTCGGCAAGGACGACATGGTCATCCCCGAAGCGAAGCAAAACCTTGTTGAAGAAACCCGCTCGCTGGTGCGGGAGTACGAGCAGCAATATGCTGACGGCTTCATTACCCGCGGTGAAAAATACAACAAGGTTGTCGACGCCTGGGCGAAATGCACCGACAAGATCGCTGACGAGATGATGAAGGAAATCTCGACGGTCAAGCATGACGAAGAAACCAAGCGTCAGCTCAACGTCAATTCCGTTTACATGATGTCGGACTCTGGCGCACGGGGCTCGCCCGCGCAGATGAAGCAGCTTGCCGGCATGCGCGGCCTAATGGCCAAGCCGTCGGGCGAGATCATCGAAACGCCGATTATCTCGAACTTTAAAGAAGGCCTCACCGTGCTTGAGTACTTCAACTCAACCCACGGCGCGCGGAAAGGTCTTGCGGATACGGCGCTTAAGACCGCGAACTCCGGATACCTTACCCGCCGGCTTGTTGACGTGGCGCAGGACTGCATCGTCCGCGAAGAAGATTGCGGCACCAAAAACGGCATCAGCATGGAAGCTGTCGTTCAAGGCGGTGAAGTCATTGTGCCCTTGTCGCAATGTCTTCTTGGCCGCACGGCGCTTGAGGATATTCATCACCCCGAAACTGGCGAACTCATCGCGGCGGCAGGTGCTGATATCGATGAAGTGTTGGCTGAGAACATCGAAAGCGCCGGCGTTGCGAAAGTGCGCGTCCGTTCGGTGCTGACCTGCGAGTCAAAAAGCGGCGTTTGCGCCAAGTGTTATGGCCGCGACCTCGCGCGCGGCAGCGCCGTCAACATCGGCGAAGCGGTCGGCGTCATTGCGGCGCAATCGATTGGCGAGCCGGGCACGCAACTTACCATGCGGACGTTCCACGTCGGCGGGACGGCGCAGGTTGGCGACACGTCCTTTATCGAGGCAAGTCATGGCGGTACGGTCAAACTGGAAGGCCGCAGCGTTGTTAAGAACTCCAAGGGCGACGTTATCGTCATGGGCCGCAACACGCTGGTTAAAATCGTTGACGCCGGCGAAAAGGAAGTTGCGTCTTACAAGGTCTCGTACGGCGCCAAGCTGCGGATTGAAGAAGGCGCGGAAGTCACCCGCGGGCAGCGTCTTGCGGACTGGGACCCTTACACCATTCCGATCCTGACTGAGCTTTCCGGCAAGGTGAAGTTCGAAGACTTGCAGGAAGGCTATTCCATGCAGGTCGTCGCCGATGAAGCCACCGGCATCGCCAGCCGTGTCGTGACCGACTGGCGGACGAACCCGCGCGCTGCCGACATGAAACCTGCTATGGTCGTTGTCGACGACAAGGGCGAACCGCTCAAACTCGATAATGGCGCAGACGCGCGTTACGTGCTGCCGGTTGATGCGATTTTGTCTGTCGAAGACGGCGATGACGTCGGCGTTGGCGACGTGTTGGCCCGTATCCCGACCGAGGGCGCCAAAACCCGCGACATCACCGGCGGTCTGCCGCGGGTTGCGGAACTCTTTGAAGCGCGGCGTCCGAAGGACCATGCGATCATTGCTGACGTTGACGGCCGTGTTGAGTTCGGCCGCGACTATAAGAACAAGCGCAAGATCAGCATTGTGCCGAGCGACGAAAGTCTTGAGACTTCGGACTATCTCGTTCCGAAAGGCAAGCACATCGCTGTTCAGGATGGGGACTATATCGCCAAGGGCGAATATCTCATGGACGGCAATCCCGCGCCCCATGATATTCTCGCGATCATGGGCATTGAGGCGCTTGCTGATTATCTCATCAATGAGATTCAGGAGGTCTATCGACTGCAGGGCGTGCCGATCAACGACAAGCACATTGAAGTTATCGTGCGTCAGATGCTGCAGAAGATCGAAATCACTGATCCCGGCGATTCTCTCTACCTGAAGGAAGAGCAGATCGACAAAGTCGAATTCGAGCAGATGAACGCCAAGCTCGAAGACCTCGGCAAGGAGCCGGCGAAAGGCGTGCCGGTTCTGCTGGGGATTACGAAAGCCTCGCTGCAAACGCGGTCGTTTATTTCAGCAGCATCCTTCCAGGAGACGACACGCGTCCTGACCGAAGCCGCCGTCAACGGCAAAGTTGATGCGCTTGAGGGTCTTAAAGAAAACGTCATCGTCGGCCGGCTCATTCCGGCTGGCACCGGCGGCAAGATGTCCCGCTACCAGATCGAAGCAGATCGCCGTGATCAGCTCTTGGTCGAGGAACGGGAAAAACGAGCCGCTGCGGCGGAAGCGCTGGCCATCGAAGCACAGCCGCCGGAAGCGACATCCGAAGAAGCGCCTGTTGAGGCTGAACCGGAGCCAGTCAGCCAGGACGCAGCGGAGTAACGTTCGTTCCATTCAATACAAAAACGGCCCTCTTTGAGGGCCGTTTTTTGTTGAGCCGTCTTATTCCCCCAACACAGCCATAAGATCGCTGCCGTCCAGAACATCCTCAATGATGTCGTCGAGAAAGTCGAACTCGTCTTTGGCTGTTGCAGGTTGCGGGCGGAAGAGCTTGTTTTCGAGCGTAGCGATCTCGGCCCGGACGGCGTCGTTCAAGTCCAGTCCGGCAAAGGCGTATAACCGCTCCGCCTCGCCGACAGGGTTCTTTTCAAAGGCATCATAGGTGACCCATGCGTATCGCGGCTTGCCGTTGCAGGCCCGGTGAAGGGCTTCGTTTACAAAACGCCATCGCCATAATTCAGTTTCAAACAGGGCCTCTTCGCTGAAGTCTTCGGTCCCTAATGATTTGCGTCCGAAATAATCGAGAATATGCTGAAGTTCCCGTAAATTGTCCTCAAAAACCTTTTGCGGTCCGGTCGGCTCCACATACCGCCGCCGCCATGAGATGAGGAACGGTTTTGGCGCGCGGATATTGTGGATCACACGCATCTCGGGCTCGCGTTCAAAGGCGTCGATGAGCCAGCCCTGGCAGAGCAGCATCTTAAAGACGGGAAGGGCGCCGGCCAGACGGTCGTGATTGGCCAAGTAGGGGGCGGCGGACCATTGCTCGCCCCGGAGGTTCGGCCAAACCGACCCCAATACCCCCCGAATCCGCCGGCGGGCCAGCACGCGCCGCGCGAACAGCCTATTGGCCGGGGAAGCGATATAGTCCTTCGCGCGCTCGCCAATCCGATCGCGCTCGCTGATTTCTGTCGCCGCTATGGCGATAATCTTGCGCCAACGGTCGATGAAACCGGGATTTTCGCCGGCTGGAAAGAAACCGGGCGGCAATTCGTTAAAGACAGAGCCGCGGGTCTCATTGGGCTCATTCCGGCAGAGCGTTTGCGGATGGCAGTCAAAGGCGTCGAGCAACCGGTTCGAGCCGGACCGGCCATGGCCCGCGATAATAATGTAGGGATGGGCGCTTTGCGCTGGCGTTTGAGGGCTCGACATTGAAGGGGCACACTGACTAGGGAAGTTCTTAAGGGCTCGTTTTGGTGTATTCGCCTGGAACCTGCAAATATGATGCGTCACCGCTTGCAGAATTCGATGCTAAATGGCTCTTCAGGCCCGAAATTCTCAATTAATCCCCATCGATGTCCCGGGGTCTGCGCAGGTGACAGGAAAACAATGAAAATCGGGCGTAATTTTGCTTGACACATATTGACCGGGGCAGGCGGCCACTCTATGTATCGCGCCGCTGGACGGCTGGCCGTCAGGCATGAGTGTTAATGCCTGAAACGCAGCCAATTTAGCCGATTAAACACGACGACGTATGTGAGCGGCGTTCCGCCATTCGGGGCTCCGCTTATTTGCGTGATGGGAAGGCGATTTCAGCGCGCGAAGTTGGGCGCTGGCGCACAACCCGAACCCTGTTGGGCCGAGGAGACGGAATGCCGACGATACAGCAACTGATCCGCAAGCCGCGGAAGCCGAAGCGCCGGATTAATAAGGTGCCTGCGCTCGAAGCGAACCCTCAGAAAAGAGGCGTTTGCACGCGGGTCTATACAACGACGCCTAAGAAGCCCAACTCGGCGCTTCGCAAGGTGGCGAAGATTCGCCTGACTAACGGCTATGAAGTGATCGGTTACATTCCGGGCGAAGGCCATAACCTTCAGGAGCACTCGGTGGTTTTGATCCGCGGCGGACGCGTGAAAGACCTTCCCGGGGTGCGCTACCACATTATTCGCGGCGTTCTCGATACGCAGGGCGTTAAAGACCGCAAGCAGCGTCGTTCAAAATACGGCGCCAAGCGTCCGAAGTAAGAGGTTAAGAGATGTCACGTCGTCACCGCGCAGAAAAACGCGTCGTTCATCCGGATCCGAAGTTCGGCGACAAGACCGTTTCCAAATTCATGAACTACGTCATGGTGGACGGGAAAAAACCTGCGGCTGAGAAAATTGTCTATGGCGCCTTCGACAAGATCGAGGAAAAACTGCGCCGTCCGCCGGTGGACCTCTTCAAGGAAGCGCTGGAAAACGTAACGCCGGCGATCGAAGTGCGCTCGCGCCGTGTTGGCGGCGCAACCTACCAGGTACCGGTCGAGGTTCGCCCTGACCGCAAACTCGCCTTGGCGATGCGCTGGATTATTTCAGCAGCGCGCTCGCGCAATGAAACCACCATGGTGGACAAATTATCGAATGAACTGATGGACGCCGCCCAGAACCGGGGCGCGGCTGTCAAGAAGCGGGAAGACACGCACCGCATGGCTGAGGCCAACCGCGCGTTTTCTCATTATCGCTGGTAACGGAAACAAAGAGAGTAAGGGCCCGCAGTCATGGCGCGCACGCACAAAATTGAGGATTACCGCAACTTCGGCATCATGGCGCATATTGATGCTGGAAAAACGACGACCACGGAACGCGTCCTCTACTACACAGGCAAAAGCCACAAGATCGGCGAAGTCCATGACGGCGCAGCCACCATGGACTGGATGGAGCAGGAGCAAGAGCGCGGCATTACGATTACGTCCGCTGCGACCACCTGTTTCTGGAACGACAAGCGCCTGAACATTATCGACACGCCCGGCCACGTTGACTTCACCATTGAGGTTGAGCGGTCATTGCGCGTGCTTGACGGCGCGGTTGCTTTGTTGGACGCCAACGCCGGTGTTGAGCCGCAAACGGAAACTGTTTGGCGTCAGGGCGACAAATACAGCGTGCCGCGCATGTTCTTCATCAACAAGATGGATAAGCTGGGCGCTGACTTTTATTTCTCTGTTGATTCCATTCACGACCGCCTCGCCGCCAAGACAGTGATTTTGCAGTTGCCGATTGGCGCTGAGAACAACTTCAAAGGCGTTGTCGACCTTATCAAGATGAAAGCGATTGTCTGGGAAGAAGAGTCGCTTGGCGCGAAATTTCACGAGGAAGATATTCCCGCCGACCTCGCAGACAAGGCAGCCGAATATCGTGACAAGCTGATCGAGACCGTCGTCGAGATGGATGACGACGTGATGGAAGCCTATCTCGAAGGCAATGAGCCGGATAACGACACCATCAAGCGTCTGATCCGTAAGGGTACCTGCACGGTTGAGTTCCACCCGGTTCTGTGTGGCTCTGCGTTCAAGAACAAAGGCGTTCAGCCGATGCTCGACGCGGTCGTTGATTATCTGCCGAGCCCGGTTGAGGTTCCAGCTATTAAAGGCGTTCTGCCGGACACGGACGAAGAGGTGACGCGCAAGTCTTCGGACGATGAGCCGTTGTCGATGCTCGCCTTTAAGGTCATGAACGACTCGTTTGTTGGCTCGCTTACCTTCTGCCGCATCTATTCCGGCAAGCTGGAAGCGGGAACGCAGCTCCTCAATACGGTGAAGGGCAAGAAAGAACGCGCCGGCCGCATGCTGCAGATGCATTCGAACAGCCGCGAAGAGATCAAGGAAGCCTACGCAGGCGACATTATCGCGATCGTCGGTCTTAAAGACACGACAACCGGCGATACGCTTTGCGATGCGCAAAATCCTGTTGTGCTTGAGCGCATGGAATTCCCAGATCCGGTTATCGAGCTTGCGGTTGAACCCAAGACGAAGGCTGACCAGGAAAAAATGGGCATCGCCCTGCAGCGTCTTGCGGCCGAAGACCCATCGTTCCGCGTTTCTTCTGACGAAGAGTCCGGTCAGACGATCATCAAGGGCATGGGCGAATTGCACCTTGATATTCTGGTCGATCGCATGAAGCGCGAATTCAAAGTCGAGGCTAACATCGGCCAGCCGCAGGTTGCCTATCGCGAAACCATTACCCGCGAAGCGGATATTGACTACACCCACAAGAAACAGTCCGGTGGTTCAGGGCAGTTCGCGCGGGTTAAGTTCCGGGTCATTCCGCAGGAGCCGGGCGCTGGTTATGAGTTTGAGAGCCAGATCGTCGGCGGCGCCATTCCGAAGGAATATATTCCCGGCGTTGAAAAAGGCCTTAACTCCATTCGCGAAGCCGGTCTGCTTGTGGGCTTCCCGATCCTCGACTTTAAGGTCGAACTTTATGACGGCGCCTTCCATGATGTGGACTCGTCCGTGCTTGCCTTTGAAATCGCCGCGCGTGCAGCGATGCGTGAAAACAAGGGCGAACTTGGCATGGCGCTGCTTGAACCGATCATGAAAGTCGAGGTTGTTACGCCGGAAGATTACACCGGCACGGTTATCGGCGACCTTAATTCGCGTCGCGGTCAAATCCAGGATCAGGAAATGCGCGGCAACGCCAATGTCGTGCACGCCATGGTGCCGCTCGCGAATATGTTTGGGTATGTAAACAATCTTCGATCCGCCACCCAGGGACGAGCGAACTACACCATGCAGTTCGACCATTATGAGCAGGTTCCAAAAGCAGTGGAAGAAGAGGTGAAGGCGAAACTGGCGGGCTAGTCAGATCGCCGGGAGATGTCCTCCTCCAGAACAATCTGAAGGCGGTCGGCAACAAGAGTTAACAGAGACGTCAAGAGACGGAGAAAAGTGAAATGTCGAAGGAAAAGTTTGAACGCACCAAACCGCACGCCAATGTCGGCACGATTGGCCACGTTGACCACGGTAAAACGACGCTGACGGCGGCGATCACCAAATATTTTGGTGACTTTAAAGCCTATGATCAGATCGACGCGGCGCCGGAAGAAAAAGCGCGCGGCATCACGATCTCCACGGCGCACGTTGAATATGAAACGGACAACCGTCACTACGCCCACGTCGACTGCCCGGGCCATGCTGACTACGTCAAAAACATGATCACCGGTGCTGCGCAAATGGATGGCACGATCCTGGTTGTGAACGCTGCTGACGGTCCTATGCCGCAAACTCGCGAGCACATTTTGCTTGCGCGTCAGGTCGGCGTGCCGGCGATTGTTGTTTACTTGAACAAAGTTGACCAGGTTGACGACGAAGAGCTGCTCGAACTCGTTGAAATGGAAGTTCGCGAACTTCTGTCTTCTTACGAATTCCCGGGCGACGATATTCCGATCATCAAAGGCTCTGCGCTTGCGGCTCTTGAAGGCCGTGACGAAGAAATTGGCGAAAAGTCTATCCGCGAGCTGATGGAGCAGGTCGACAGCTACATTCCGACGCCTGAGCGTCCGGTTGACCAGCCCTTCCTGCTACCGATCGAGGACGTGTTCTCGATTTCCGGTCGCGGTACAGTTGTGACAGGCCGTGTTGAGCGCGGTGTTGTCAATGTTGGCGACGAACTAGAAATCGTCGGCATCAAAGACACCAAGAAAACCACCTGCACGGGCGTTGAAATGTTCCGTAAGCTGCTTGATCGCGGCGAAGCTGGCGACAATGTCGGCGTTCTCCTCCGTGGTATTGAGCGCGATGGCGTTGAGCGCGGTCAGGTGCTCTGCAAGCCAGGTTCCGTGACGCCGCACACGAAGTTTGTTGCGGAAGCCTACATCTTGACCAAAGAAGAAGGCGGCCGTCACACGCCGTTCTTCGGCAACTACCGTCCGCAGTTCTATTTCCGCACCACCGACGTGACCGGCGTAGTCTCGCTCAAAGAAGGTACGGAAATGGTGATGCCGGGCGATAACGCCGAGCTCAATGTTGAGCTGATCGTGCCGATCGCCATGGAAGAGAAGCTTCGCTTCGCTATCCGTGAAGGCGGTCGTACGGTTGGCGCGGGCATCGTCTCGAAAATCATCGAATAGGATATCAACATGTTAGCGCGGATCGATTGGTTTCGGTCCGCGCTTTCGACTCTCAAGAAGCAGACACATACTCGAAAGCGAAGCGTAGACCCATGCAACAGAATATTCGCATCAGGCTAAAGGCGTTTGATCATCGCGTCCTCGATGCTTCGACAATCGAGATCGTGAACACGGCAAAGCGCACCGGCGCGAATGTGCGCGGCCCCATTCCGTTACCGACGCGCATCGAGCGCTACACGGTGAACCGGTCGCCGCACGTCAACAAGAAAAGCCGTGAGCAGTTCGAAATGCGTACCCACAAACGCATGTTGGATATTGTCGATCCGACGCCGCAGACCGTTGATGCGCTCATGAAGCTCGACCTTTCGGCTGGCGTCGATGTTGAAATCAGGCTCGGCGCATAGGAGCAAATGAGATGCGTACCGGATTGATAGCAAAGAAAATGGGCATGACGCGGATCTACACCGCCGACGGCGTGCATATACCGGTAACGGTCATGCAGCTCGACGCGTTGCAGGTGACGGGTCAGCGCACGCCGGAAAAGAACGGCTATGCTGCTGTTCAGCTTGGCGCGGGCACAAAAAAAGCCAAGCGCGTGAACAAGGCGGACCGCGGCCAGTTTGCGAAAATCAAGGTCGAGCCGAAAGAAAAGCTCGCTGAGTTTCGCGTTGCGCCGGAAAACCTCATCGACGTTGGCGAAGAGCTGACCGCTGACCATTATTTTGAAGGTCAGTATGTTGATGTTACCGGCATCTCGATTGGTAAGGGTTTCGCCGGCGCTATGAAGCGTCACAATTTTGGCGGCCTGCGCGCCTCGCACGGCGTTTCGATTTCGCACCGCAGCCACGGCTCCACGGGTCAGTGCCAGGATCCGGGCAAAGTTTTCAAAGGCAAGAAGATGGCCGGCCATATGGGCGCGGCGCGGGTGACGACGCAAAATCTGCAGGTAGTGCGCACCGATGCAGATCGCGGACTGATCCTCATCAAAGGCGCAGTGCCGGGCCCGAAAGAAGGCTGGGTGCTGATTAAGGACGCGGTAAAAAAACCGACCCCTGACAATGTGATCTTGCCGGCGGCGCTTAAGTCCGCAGCGGAAGAAGCAAAGCGCGCCGCTGAAGAAGCAGCAGCGCAAGCTGCAGCCGAAGAAGAAGCATCCGCCAAGGCCGCCGCTGAAGCAGAAGCCGCACAACAGGCCGCCGCAGCAGAAGAGCAAAAAGCTGATGACGCGCCAGCGGACGATGCTGCGCCGGCTGACGACGCCAAGAAAGAAGGGGACGAATAATGAAAGCCGACGTCCTCAGCATTGAAAACAAAAAAGCCGGATCGGTCGAGCTTGACGACGCGATTTTCGGGCTTGAGCCCCGCAAAGACATTTTGCATCGCTGCGTTGTTTATCAGCTTGCAAAACGCCAGCAGGGAACCCATCACGCCCAGGAGCGCAACGAAGTCAACGCAACGGGCAAGAAGATGTACCGTCAAAAAGGCACCGGCGGCGCCCGTCACGGCAATAAAGGCGCAAACATTTTCCGCGGCGGCGGCAAGGCCCATGGTCCGCGTCCGCGCAGCCACGCGACGAACCTGCCGAAGAAAATCCGCCGCTTGGCGCTGAAACATGCTTTGTCAGCAAAGCAAGCGAGTGGCGATTTGGTGGTCATCGAAGAAGCGCGGGTTAAAGACGGCAAGACCAAGACCGTTGCTGACGCGTTCAATTCTCTTGAGCTCAACAATGTGCTCGTCGTCGATACAAATTTCGATCACGGATTTGATCTGGCTGCGCGCAACCTGCCGGGCATTCATTTGCTCCCGGTCGTTGGCGCGAATGTCTATGACATTTTGCGCGCTGACAAACTCGTGCTCACAAAAGCAGCCGTTGAAGGTTTGGAGGCGCGTCTCAAATGAGTAAGGAAACAACACATGAGGCGCATTACGACACGTTGATTGCGCCGGTGATTACGGAAAAATCGACCATCGCATCGGAAAACAATCAGGTTGTTTTTCGCGTGCCGCTGGACGCATCCAAGCCCGAGATCGCAGACGCCGTTGAAACGCTTTTCAAAGTGAAAGTGAAAGCGGTGAACACCATGCGGATCAAAGGCAAGAACAAACAATTTCGCGGGCGCAGCTATACGCGCTCAACGGTGAAAAAAGCCGTGGTAACGCTGGAAGAAGGTCACGCCATTGACGTGACCACAGGACTTTAACGGGACGGACTTGAATCATGGCTCTTAAGAAATTCAAGCCTACAACATCGACGCGTCGCCATCTTGTTTTGGTTGACCGTGGTGAATTGTGGAAGGGAAAGCCTGAAAAGTCCCTGACCGAAGGGCTTTCGTCCAAGGGCGGGCGCAATAACAAAGGCCGCATCACCGTGCGTCGTCGCGGCGGCGGCGCCAAAAAGACCTATCGCGTCATCGATTACAAGCGCCGTAAGTTTGACATCGAAGCCAAGGTTGAGCGGCTGGAATACGACCCCAACCGCACGGCGTTCATCGCGCTTTTGAAATATCTCGACGGCGAGCTTGCATATATTCTTGCTCCGCAGCGCGTTAAGGCGGGCGACAAGGTGATCGCCGGCGACAAAGTCGATGTGCAGCCCGGCAACGCCATGCCGCTTAAGAATACGCCTGTCGGTACGATCATTCACAATGTTGAATTAAAGCCAGGCAAGGGCGGACAAATTGCGCGCGCCGCCGGCGGCTACGCACAGCTTGTGGGCCGTGACGGACCGATGGCGCAGGTTCGCCTGCAGTCCGGCGAAGTCCGGCTGATCCCGGGCGAGTGCATGGCGACCATCGGCGCTGTTTCCAACGCCGATCACATGAACGCAACTGTCGGCAAGGCCGGCCGCAGCCGTCACCTTGGCAAACGTCCTTCCGTGCGCGGTGTTGTCATGAACCCGGTTGATCACCCCCATGGGGGCGGTGAGGGCCGAACCTCAGGCGGACGTCATCCGGTAACGCCCTGGGGCAAGCCGACAAAGGGCGCCAAGACCCGCAAGAACAAAAAGACTGACAAACTCATTATTCGTTCGCGGCACGCCCGCAAGAAGAAGCGCTAAGGCGCAGCGCTGGAGATTAAGTTATGCCACGTTCCGTTTGGAAAGGCCCCTTTGTGGATCGTTATCTGCTTAAGAAGGCAGACGAATCCCATGACGGCAAACATAAGGGCGGCGTTAAGACCTGGTCGCGCCGGTCTACGATCCTGCCGCAATTCGTCGGGCTAACGTTTAACGTATACAATGGGCAAAAGTTCATTCCCGTTCATGTCACCGAAGACATGGTGGGCCATAAGCTTGGCGAATTTTCTCCGACCCGGACCTATTTCGGCCATGGCGCTGATAAAAAAGCGCGGAGAAAATAGTCATGGGACAGAAGAAAAATCCGCGGCGTCTTGAAGACAATCAAGCTATGGCGAAAGGCCGTTTGATTAAGACCTCGCCGCAAAAACTCAATCTGATCGCAGAGCTCATCCGTGGCAAGCCTGTCGAAAAAGCGATGGCGGAGTTGACCTTCTCACGCAAGCGTGTGGCGCAGTATGTCAAGAAGGTGCTGGAGAGCGCTGTCGCGAATGCCGAGAACAACCATGATCTCGATATCGACTCGCTCGTCGTAGACAAAGCGTTTGTCGGCAAGAATATCGTCATGAAGCGCTGGCGCGCCCGCGCCCGCGGCCGGGTTGGCAGAATTCAAAAGCCGTTTTCAGAAATCACCATCGTGGTCAAAGAAGTTGAGGAGGCGGCCTAATGGGCCAGAAAGTTAATCCGATCGGTCTTCGCCTCGGCATCAACCGCACTTGGGATAGCCGTTGGTATGCGAATAAAGGCGCCTATGGCGATCTTCTACATGAAGATCTGGCGATCCGTCGCTATCTTGAAAAGCGCTTATCACAGGCTGGCGTCTCGCGGATTGTCATCGAGCGACCGCACAAGAAATGCCGCGTCACGATTTATACGGCGCGTCCGGGCGTTGTCATCGGCAAGAAGGGCGCAGACATCGAAAAGCTGCGTCAGGAGCTCTCTAAGCTTTCGTCATCCGAGACGGTTCTCAACATTGTTGAGATCCGCAAGCCGGAAGTTGACGCAACGCTGGTCGCAGAAAACGTCGCGCAACAGCTTGAGCGCCGGGTTGCCTTCCGCCGCGCCATGAAACGCGCCATGCAAACCGCGCAACGCATGGGCGCGCTTGGCATACGGATCAACGTCTCGGGCCGTCTTGGCGGTGCAGAGATTGCGCGCATGGAATGGTACCGCGAAGGCCGCGTGCCGCTTCACACGTTGCGCGCTGACATTGACTATGGCGTTGCGACGGCGCGCACGACTTATGGCGCCATCGGCGTCAAGGTTTGGATCTTTAAAGGCGAGATCATGGAGCATGACCCCATGGGCCAGGAAAAACGCCTGATTGATGCGCAAACTGGCGGTGTCGGGCAAGCCCGGCAGCAACAGCGCGCGTAAGTGAATAAGGGTTTGGAGAAGTAGCAAATGCTGCAGCCAAAGAAGACAAAATTCCGCAAGATGCACAAGGGGCGCATCAAAGGCGTCGCCAAAGGCGGAACGGAACTTAATTTCGGTTCGCACGGCCTTAAAGCCCTTGAGCCGGAGCGGATTACCGCGCGCCAGATTGAAGCGACGCGCCGGGCGATCACGCGCGCCATGAAACGGGCGGGCCGCGTCTGGATTCGTGTCTTTCCTGACGTGCCGGTCTCGAAAAAGCCGACCGAAGTGCGCATGGGTAAAGGCAAGGGTTCGGTCGAATATTGGGCGGCGAAAGTAAAGCCTGGCCGGATCATGTTCGAAATCGACGGCGTAACGGACGAAGTCGCGCGCGAAGCCTTGTCGCTTGGCGCTGCGAAACTACCGATCAAGACGCGCATCATCACGCGCGTCGGCGAGTAGGGAGAAGGCCATGAAAGCCGGCGAAGTACGCGACATGACGACGGACGAACTGAAAGACAAGCTCATTCAGTTGAAGAAGGAACAGTTCAACCTGCGCTTTCAAAAAGCGTCGGGTCAGTTGGAAAAGACAGCGCGGATCGGTGAGGTACGGCGGGATATTGCACGCGTCAAAACGATCCTTGGCGAGAAAAATGCGCAAAGCGCAAATTAGGAATAGAGCGAGTTAACGATGCCGAAACGCATTCTTCAGGGACCGGTGGTGAGCGACAAGGGCGACAAGACCGTTGTCGTTAAAGTCGAGCGGATTTTTACCCATCCGCTTTTGAAAAAGACCATGCGCCGGTCCAATCGGTTTCATGCGCATGATGATGCGAACAAATTCAAGGTGGGCGATCTCGTTCGCATCCAGGAATGCGCGCCGAAGTCGAAGCTGAAGCGATGGGAAGTCATCGGCGCAGGGTCGAAGGATTAGAGCGCAGGCGGCCGCAAGGTTGCAGCGCAATTGAGAAAAGCGGGCTCAGCCCCATGAGGAGGATCTAACATGATCCAGATGCAGACAAATTTGGACGTCGCCGATAATTCAGGCGCAAAGCGCGTTCAGTGCATCAAAGTGCTGGGCGGCGCGAAGCGCAAATATGCGGGCGTCGGCGATGTGATTGTTGTTTCCGTGAAGGAAGCGATTCCGCGCGGGCGCGTGAAAAAAGGTCAGGTCATGAAGGCCGTTGTGGTGCGCACCGCAAAGGATATCAAACGTCGTGATGGGTCGGTCATCAGGTTCGATAACAATGCGGCCGTTCTGATCAACAATAACAAAGAACCCATCGGCACGCGGATTTTTGGTCCGGTGACACGGGAATTACGGGCTGCGCGTCACATGAAGATTGTGTCGCTTGCGCCGGAGGTTTTGTAATCATGGCTGCGAAAATAAAAAAAGGCGACAAGGTCGTCGTACTGGCTGGCAAAGACCGGGGCGCGGAAGGCGAAGTGTTGACGGTGTTACCGAAGGAAGACCGCATCATCGTGCGCGGCGTCAACATGATCAAAAAACACCAGCGTCAGACACAGACGGAACAGGGCGGCATTATCTCGCGCGAAGCGTCGATGCACATTTCAAACGTCGCGCTTAAGGACCCGGATACCGGCAAGCCGACACGCGTTGGTTTCAAGATCGACGGAGACAAAAAAGTACGGGTCGCAAAGCGGTCCGGTGAGGTGATCGATGGCTGATACAGAGACATATCAACCGCGCCTGAAAACGCAGTATAATGACGTTATCGCAAGCAGGCTAAACGAGAAGTTCGGCTATGCGAACAAGATGATGACGCCGCAGCTTGAGAAAGTTGTGATCAATATGGGCGTTGGCGATGCGGTTAATGACCGTAAAGCGGTCGATGCGGCGTTTGAAGATCTTATGCTGATCGCTGGTCAGCGGCCGGTCGTAACGAAAGCCAAAAAGTCGATAGCTGGTTTCAAGCTGCGGGACGGAATGGCGATTGGCGTTAAAGTCACGTTGCGCAAAGACCGGATGTACGAATTTCTCGACCGGCTCATTACAATCGCATTGCCGCGCGTTAGAGACTTTCGCGGTCTGTCGCCGAAAAGCTTTGACGGTCGCGGTAACTTTGCAATGGGCCTTAAGGAGCACATCGTGTTTCCGGAGATTGATTACGACAAGGTGGATAAAATCCGCGGCATGGACATCATCGTTTGTACGTCAGCAAAGACTGATGACGAAGCGCGGGAATTGTTGCGCGAGTTGAACTTTCCGTTCCGCAACTAGATCGAATGTAGAGGTTATTGTTTGAGCCAGGTCCAGATCCGTTGGAAACCGGCTTGAGAGGAGAAAACATGGCGAAGAAGGCAATGGTTGAGCGGGATCTCAAGCGCCGCAGATTAGCGGAACAGCATGAGGCGAAGCGCGCAAAACTGAAAGAGATCATCAACAATAAGGATCTCGAAGCGGAGGAGCGCTTTAATGCGGTGCTGAAGCTCGCAGAGCTTCCGCGCAACTCTTCCAAAACGCGCATCCGCAATCGCTGCCTGGTCACGGGCCGGCCGCGCGGCTTTTATCGCAAACTCAAAATGTCGCGGATTGCTCTGCGTGAACTGGGGTCGCAAGGCAAAGTGCCTGGCCTCATAAAGTCCAGCTGGTAAGGAGGCCAAGACAGTATGGCTATCAACGATCCTATCGGCGATTTGATTACGCGTATTCGCAACGCGCAAATGCGTCGTCACTCGTCCTTGACTGTGCCGGCTTCAAAGCTGCGCGGCTGGGTGCTCGATGTGCTCGAGTCTGAAGGGTATATTCGCGGCTATTCGCGCGTCGAAAAAACCGGCGAAAAGCCTTCCTTCGATGTCGAGCTTAAATATTTCGAAGGCGCGCCGGTCATTCAAAAGATTAAGCGCGTCTCAAAGCCGGGCCGCAGGGTTTATTCCTCTGTCGGGGATTTGCCATCGGTGCGTAACGGTCTTGGAATTTCGATCGTGTCAACGCCCAAGGGCGTGATGTCAGACACGGCGGCGCGCGACGCCAATGTCGGCGGCGAAGTTTTGTGCCAGGTTTACTAAGGAATTAGGAGCGAGACCCATGTCCCGCATCGGAAAGAAACCAATTGCTGTGCCTAGCGGCGTTACCGTAACGGTTGACGGCCAAACGGTGCGCGCGAAAGGCCCGAAAGGCGAGCTTGATTTCGTCGTCAACGAACTCTGTTCGGTTGCGTTGGCGGATGGCGAGATCGAGGTCAAGCCGCTTGATAACTCAAAGTCTGCGCGTTCCATGTGGGGCATGAGCCGCACGCGCATCGCCAACATGGTCGATGGCGTCGCCAACGAGTTCACGAAATCCCTTGAGCTGGTCGGCGTTGGTTATCGCGCGCAGATGAAGGGCAATACCCTTAACCTGGCGCTCGGTTACAGCCACGAGATCGATTATCCGCTGCCTGATGGCATCAAGATTACGACGCCGAAGCCAACAGAGGTGGTGGTGACCGGGATCGACAAGCAAAAGGTCGGTCAAACGGCTGCTGAGATCAGGGCGTTCCGTCCGCCGGAACCCTACAAAGGCAAGGGCGTCAAATACGCTGACGAATATATCTTCCGTAAGGAAGGCAAGAAGAAGTAACGCTTCGCGATAAGGAATTTGGATCATGGCCGCCCTGGAGCACATCAAAAAACAAAATCGTGCGAAGCGTACGCGCGGGAAAATCGCACGCGTTTCGGGCGGTCGTCCGCGGCTGTCGGTGTTCCGTTCGTCGAAGAATATTTCCGCACAGATCATTGATGATCGCCAGGGCAAGACATTGGCATTCGCGTCAAGTCTCGATGAGGCGTTGCGCAAAGAAGTGAATGACGACGCGAAAAAGGAAGCTGCGGCGAAGGTTGGCAAGGCGATCGCTGAACGCGCAATTGCGGCTGGCGTCAAAGACGTCGTCTTTGATCGCGGCGGGTATATGTATCATGGGCGTGTTCGCGCGCTCGCAGAGGCCGCGCGTGAAGCCGGCTTGAATTTCTGAGGAGAAGCGGTATGGCGCGCGAAGGCGGACGTAACGAAAATCGAGGGCGAGGCCGGGGACGCGGCGAACGCGAAGAGCGCGACGAGTTCGTTGATAAGCTCGTTGCGATCAACCGTGTCGCTAAGGTTGTTAAAGGCGGTAAGAATTTCGGTTTTGCGGCGCTTGTCGTCGTCGGCGACCAGAAGGGCCGTGTAGGCTTCGGCAAGGGTAAGGCCCGCGAGGTGCCGGAAGCGATCCGCAAGGCGGCGCAAGAAGCAAAGCGCAATCTTATCCGCGTACCCTTGCGCGAAGGCCGCACGCTGCATCACGACGCCCACGGACGTTGGGGCGCAGGCAAAGTTGTCTTGCGCGCGGCCCCGGCGGGTACGGGCATTATCGCGGGCGGTCCGATGCGCGCGATTTTTGAAACCCTTGGCGTGCAGGACGTCGTTGCGAAATCCATCGGCACGTCCAACCCCTACAACATGGTGCGCGCCACCGTGAATGCGCTGCAGAACCAGACCAGCCCGCGCTCGATTGCGGCAAAGCGCGGCAAAAAAGTTTCTGAAGTCCTAGCGCACCGCACTGGCGGCGGCGAAGCAGCGCCGGCTGACGCCGCGTAAAGGAGCTGACCCATGGCGTCAAAGAAGACATTAAAAGTACGGCAAACGGGAAGCCCGATCCGGCGCGCGCAAGATCAGCGCGCAACGTTGATTGGTCTTGGTCTCAACAAAATCGGCCGCGAACGGGAGCTTGAAGATACGCCCTCCGTACGCGGTATGATTAGAAAAGTCTCTCACATGGTGGAGATTGTTGAAGAGTAAGCGTGTGAATTGAGATATCAGCGCTTTAAAGGCGAGGCGGCTTGTCCGTCGAAAGTCGAGGAAAAAATGAAACTGAACGATCTCAAGGACAACAAAGGCGCGCGTAAAGAGCGTATGCGCGTTGGTCGCGGCATCGGGTCCGGCAAAGGCAAGACAGCAGGACGCGGCGTAAAAGGTCAAAAGTCGCGGTCCGGTGTTTCCGGCATTCGCGCTTATGAAGGCGGTCAGATGCCGCTTTATATGCGGCTCCCAAAACGCGGTTTCAACAAGCCGAATGCAGCGAAATATGTTGAAGTCAATATCGGCCGTCTGCAGGCGGCGGTTGACGCTGGCAAGCTCGACGCCGGCAAGCCCGTCAATGCTGAAGCATTGATTGAGGCAGGCGTTATTCGCCGGGCGCTGGACGGTGTGCGTTTGCTGGGCGTTGGCGAGTTAAAAGCCAAGCTTGACCTTCAAGTCGTTCATGCATCGGCCTCTGCTAAAGCTGCTGTCGAAAAGGCCGGCGGCTCCGTTGCCTTGACCAAAGCCGAGAAAACACCGGACTGACGGGTTGTAGTCCCGTCCTGCGGGCGCCACATGGCAAGTTGGCCGGGGCCCCAAAAACCGCGAGTGAATAGCTGAGATGACATCCGCAGCAGAACAGTTCGCCTCGAACATCAACTTTTCGTCCTTCGCCAAGGCGGAGGAACTGAAAAAGCGCCTCCTGTTCACGCTTGGCGCGTTGATCGTTTATCGTTTTGGCACTTTCGTGCCGATCCCGGGTATCGATCCCGAGGCGTTTTCGCGGGGCTTTCAAAGTCAGCAAAGCGGTTTGTTGGGTACGCTTAACATTTTCGCCGGCGGCGCAGTTGAGCGCATGGCGATCTTTGCGCTCAACATCATGCCGTACATTTCCGCGTCGATTATCATGCAGTTGATGTCCGCGGTGATCCCCTCACTTGAAGCGATCAAGAAAGAAGGCGAACAGGGCCGGCGCCAGATCAACCAATATACGCGTTATCTAACGGTCTTCCTCGCCACCATGCAGGGCTACTTCATCGCCGTTAGCTTGCAAGCGCAAGCCGGCGTTGTCAGCAATCCCGGACCGTTCTTTTTACTCACCACTGTTGTGACACTGGTCGGCGGCGTCATGTTCCTCTTATGGCTTGGCGAACAGATTACTGCGCGCGGCGTCGGTAACGGCGTTTCGCTGATCATTTTCGCAGGGATTGTCGCGGAGCTGCCGCGGGCGATTGCGGGCCTCCTTGATCAGGGCCGGACCGGCGCCGGCGTCGGCGGTGGCGCGATCGTTATCATCGCCATTCTTGCTTTGGCGCTCATCGCATTTGTTGTGTTCATCGAGCGTTCGCAGCGGCGCATTCTTGTTCAATATCCGCGCCGGCAAGTGGGTCAGCGCATGACCCAGGGCGAAAAATCGCACCTGCCGCTGAAGCTCAATGTTTCAGGCGTTATCCCGCCGATTTTTGCGTCATCACTGCTCTTGTTGCCGGCGACTGCGGCGGGTGCCGTCGGCGATAACTCTCCGCGTTGGCTGCAGGACTTAACGTTCATGTTTGCGCCGCAACAACCGCTTTATATCGCGCTTTATGCGTTTTTGATTATCGGCTTTACCTTCATCTACACATCCGTTGTCTTCAACGTAGAAGACGTGTCGGACAATCTCAAAAAATATGGCGGCTTTATTCAGGGCTATCGCCCCGGCGCTCGCACGGCGGAATATCTCGATTACGTGCTGACGCGCCTGACGGTGATCGGCGCGCTTTATCTTACCTTCGTTTGTATTTTGCCGGAGGTTTTAAAGGCGAGTTATTCGCAATCGATCCCGGTCTATATCGGCGGCACGTCATTGCTCATTGTGGTCTCGGTAACGCTCGACACCGTGTCCCAAATCCAGGGGCATCTGGTGGCGCAGCAATATGAGTCGCTGATCAAGAAATCGAAGCTGAGAGGAGGCCGGCGATGATCGTGGTCTTTCTCGGCCCGCCGGGCGCCGGTAAGGGTACGCAAGCGGCGTTCATCGTCGAGAAATACGGCATCCCGCAGCTTTCGACCGGTGACATGTTGCGCGGGGCAGTCGCCGCCGGCACGCCGGTCGGTAAGAAGGTGAAGGCCATCATCGATAGCGGCGAATTGGTCTCGGACGAGATCGTTGCGGCGATCGTTGAAGAGCGCATTGAGGCTGAAGATTGCGCGCCGGGCTTCCTCCTGGACGGCTTTCCGAGGACCGTGGCGCAAGCTGAGATGCTCGACGCCATGCTTGAGAAGAAGGAGCGCCAGGTCGATATCGTCGTTGAGTTACGCGTCGACCAGGAAGCGCTTGTTGACCGGCTGCGCAACCGTATCAGAGAGGCCGAAGAGCGGGGCGATCCGGTGCGCGAGGATGACAATGAGGAAACCTTTAAAAAGCGCCTTGGGGTCTATGGCGAGCAGACGGCGCCGCTGATCCCCTATTACGAAAAACAGAGCAAATTGAAGGGTGTAGACGGAATGGGGGGCATTGAAGCAGTTTCTGCTGAGATCGCTGCCAGATTGGACGAAATAAAGCGATAAAATCGCTTGCGAGACTGGTTGACGGCGGGTTCGGCGTAGCTATATGTACGCCCTTCCGCCATTCGGAGTAGAGCTCGCCCGGCCCCGGTTTTAGGTGCGCCGTAGCGGGCTTCATTGCATTGAAGCTGAGATCACCAGCCGTCTGGCGGCGGATGGTGCGGAACAAAAGAGGAAGTCGAAGTGGCTCGGATTGCTGGCGTCAACATACCGACGAACAAGCGTGTTGAGATTGCGCTGCGTTATATTCACGGGATCGGCGCGGCGAAGGCCGCTGAGATCTGTGAGAAGGTGAACATCCCTGCGGAGCGCCGGGTGCAGGACCTTTCCGACGCAGAGGTGTTGCAAATTCGTGAAACCATCGACCGCGACTATATGGTGGAAGGTGATTTGCGGCGGGAAGTCGCCGTCAACATCAAGCGATTGATGGACCAGGCTTGCTATCGCGGCCTTCGTCACCGCCGTGGTCTGCCGGTTCGCGGTCAGCGCACGCACACCAACGCGCGCACGCGCAAGGGGCCAGCCAAGCCGATTGCCGGCAAGAAGAAATAAGGAACCTGCGCCATGGCTAAACCTCCAGCAGCGCGCGTTAAGCGTCGTCAGAAAAAGAACATTTCGTCAGGCGTTGTTCATGTGAACGCGTCTTTCAACAACACCATGGTGACGATCACTGATGAGCAGGGGAACGCGATCTCCTGGTCGTCAGCAGGCGGGATGGGTTTTAAAGGCTCGCGGAAGTCGACGCCGTATGCGGCGCAGCTCGCTGCAGAAGACGCAGCAAACAAAGCCATCGAACACGGCATGAAAACGGTCAATGTTGAAGTGCGCGGGCCTGGTTCCGGCCGGGAAAGCGCCCTTCGCGCGCTGCAGTCCGCCGGCCTCGTGGTGCAGATGATCCGCGACGTTACCCCGATCCCGCATAATGGAACGCGCCCGCGCAAGCGGCGCCGCGTCTAACGAAAACACAACGAACAGAGGGCGATTAAATCCTATGGAGTCATCGCAAGTGCTTGAGAAAAACTGGCAAGAATTAATCCGTCCGAGCAAGCTCGAAGTGAAGCCGGGGGCCGATCCCCTGTCGAAGGCAACCATCACTGCTCAGCCGCTTGAGCGGGGCTTTGGCCTGACGCTCGGCAACGCCTTGCGCCGTATCCTGATGTCTTCGCTTCAGGGCGCGGCTGTCACGTCGATCCAGATTGACGGTGTTGTCCATGAATTCTCATCGATTCCCGGCGTTCGCGAGGACGTAACGGACATTGTGCTGAACGTGAAACAGCTCGCTCTGCGGATGCACGCAGACGGGCCAAAACGCCTTGTTCTGAAAAAAGATACGCCCGGTCTCGTAACCGCGGGTGACATTGAAGAAACCGCCGCTGTTGAGATCCTCAACAAAAACCATGTGATCTGTCACCTCGATGAAGGCGCGTCCTTGCGCATGGAGCTGACGATCAATACCGGCAAAGGCTACGCGCCGGCGGAGCAGAACCGTCCGGAAGATGCGCCGATTGGTCTGGTGCCGGTCGACAGTCTTTACAGCCCGGTAACGCGCGTTGCCTATCGGGTCGAAAACACCCGCGAAGGTCAGGTTCTCGATTACGACAAACTGACAATGGAAATTGAAACCGACGGCTCTGTGACGCCGGAAGACGCGGCCGCCTATGCAGCGCGCATCCTTCAGGATCAATTGCAGATTTTCGTTAACTTTGATGAACCGAAGCAGGATGTCGTCGGGGACGCCCGCGAAGAACTGCCTTTCAATCCCGCCTTGCTGCGTAAGGTTGACGAACTTGAATTGTCCGTTCGCTCGGCGAACTGCCTAAAGAATGACAACATCGTTTATATTGGCGATCTCATCCAGAAGACCGAAGCGGAAATGCTCCGCACGCCAAATTTCGGCCGCAAGTCCTTGAACGAGATCAAGGAAGTGCTTGCGGGTCTTGGGCTGCATCTTGGCATGGACGTGCCGGATTGGCCGCCGGACAATATCGAAGATCTTGCAAAGAAGTTTGACGAATAAGCCGATCCTTCGGCCTTAAGGAGAAATAGCCATGCGACACGGGATGGCGCACCGCAAACTGAACCGCACGCATGAGCATCGCAAGGCGATGTTCGCGAATATGTCCTGTGCGCTGATCAAGCATGAGCAGATCACGACGACCCTGCCAAAGGCGAAAGCCTTGCGGCCGATTGTAGAAAAGCTCGTAACGCTGGCGAAAAAAGCTGACAAGGATGAAGGCCGCGCGTTGCATTTGCGCCGCCTTGCAGTCTCGCGTATTCGCGACAAGGACATGGCGAAAAAGCTCTTCGATACGCTAGGCCCCCGCTATGCGGAGCGCGACGGCGGCTATATTCGCATCATGAAGGCTGGCTTCCGTTATGGCGATAATGCGCCGCTCGCTGTCATCGAGTTTGTTGATCGCGACGAGGACGCCAAAGGCCAGGATTCAGGCCCGGTTATCGGCGTTGAGGATGACGACGACGACGAATAGGTCGTTTTGCGGGACAATTCGGTTTTGATCAATGCGACGCGGGGATAGTATAATCCCCGCGTTGTTTTGTGTTTGGAGACCCAAAAAATGAAACGTTCGATCATAGCGTTAGCGACTGCTGCAGCTTTCTCCGTTTCCGCAGCTTGCGCCCAGCCGGCGCCGGAACCGCCCGTTGAAAGCGAAATGCAAGGCGAGACGATTGAAGGCGCCTCGCGGGTTGCGCCGCAGTCGATGGCGGAAGTGAGACTATCCTTTGCACCGATTGTCGAGCGAGCAGCGCCTGCGGTCGTCAACGTTTATACAAAACGTGTTGTGCGCCAGCGCAGCGTCTTTGCGGGTGATCCCTTTTTCGAACGGTTTTTCGGCGGCGGCGGCATGCCGCGGGAACGAACGCAAAACTCTCTTGGTTCGGGCGTCATTGTCAGTCCTGACGGCGTCATCGTCACCAACAATCATGTCATCGAGGGCATGACAGAGATCAAAGTCGTCTTGAACGACCGCCGGGAATATGAAGCGGAATTGATCCAGGCCGATCCCAAGACCGATTTGGCGATTTTGCGTGTCGAGGCTGATGAGGCGCTGCCCTTTCTTGAATTTGCGAATTCTGACAGCGCCGAGGTAGGCGATATCGTACTTGCAATCGGCAACCCTTTCGGCGTCGGTCAGACCGTCACCAATGGCATCATTTCAGCCCTCGCGCGTACGGCCGTTTCCGTTTCCGACTATCAATTCTTTATACAGACGGACGCCGCTATTAATCCCGGTAATTCCGGCGGCGCGCTGGTGGACGCCGATGGGCGGCTGGTGGGCGTTAACACGGCCATCTACTCGCGCTCCGGGGGATCGAACGGCATCGGGTTCGCCATTCCCTCGCGGCTGGTGCAGCAGGTGCTTAGAAGCGCCATTGACGGTGGTGTTCTCATCCGGCCTTGGCTCGGCGCGGCGACATCGACGGTGACCGCGGACATGGCGTCTGCGTTGCGGCTTGACCGGCCGGCGGGCGCTATCGTTGACGATATCTGGGAAGGCGGACCGGCAGGCGAAGCGGGCATTCGCGCCGGCGACGTGATCATCGAAGTCGACGACGAGCCTGTTTATGACGCGCAAGCAGTGCGTTATCGCATCGGCGTGCGCGGCGAAAACGAAGAGGCGCGCATAAAATACATCCGCAACGGCAAAATCAGGAATGCGACGGTCACGCTCGCCCTACCGCCGGAAGAACCGGCCCGTGATCCGCGCTTGCTTGAGGGGCGGCATCCGCTCAACGGCGTTACTATCGATAACTCCTCGCCGCGCTTTAATGAGGAGCTTGGTCTTGATCCCTTGTCCCGCGGCGTTGTGGTTGCGGACCTGCCGCCGCGCAGTTTCGCCGCCCGTCAGGGACTAAAGCTCGGGCACAAAATTATTTCCGTCAACGGACGAGATATCTTTACGGCTGCTGAGCTTGACCGTGAGCTGGCAAGGCCGGCGACGCGCTGGGAAATTGAAGTGGATACCGGCAGCAGGATCGCTAACTGGCGGGTTGGCCGCTAAGCAACCATGAGCGATTTGTTTGAAGCGGCGGGGCTTGAAGGCGAAGCGCCCCGGCCGCTTGCGGATCGCTTGCGGCCGAAATCCCTCAATCAAGTCATCGGTCAGGACCATTTGTTGGGCGAGGCCGGGCCTTTGCGGCGCATGCTGAACGCCGGAAGACTGTCGTCGCTCATCTTGTGGGGTCCGCCCGGCGTTGGCAAAACGACCATTGCGCGGTTGCTCGCTGACGAAGTTGACCTCGAGTTCGTCCAGATTTCAGCGATTTTTTCTGGCGTCGCCGACTTGCGCAAAGTTTTTGAGACCGCGAAAGCGCGACGCCAGGCGGGCAGGGGAACCTTGCTCTTTGTCGATGAAATCCACCGCTTTAATCGCGCGCAACAGGACGGGTTTTTGCCCCATGTGGAAGCGGGCGTCATCACGCTTGTGGGCGCGACGACGGAAAACCCTTCCTTTGAGCTGAACCCGGCGCTTCTGTCGCGCGCGCAAGTCTTTACCCTCAATCGCCTGGACGATACGGCCCTTGAGTTGCTCTTAAAGCGCGCTGAGCAAGCGGAAGACTGCCTGCTGCCTTTGACGGATGATGCGCGGGCTCTGCTCCGCAACATGGCGGACGGCGATGGCCGCTTTGTGCTCAATCTCGCGGAGGAACTATTCGCAGAGCCCAAGGGCCGCGCGCCCATTGAGGCGTCAGAACTTGGCGAGATTGTTCAGCGAAGGGCGCCGATTTATGACAAGGGCCAGGAGACCCATTACAATCTCGCCAGTGCTTTGCAGAAATCCATTCGCGGGTCCGACGTTGACGCAGCGCTCTATTGGGCGGCGCGCATGCTGGTTGGCGGCGAGGACCCGCGCTTTGTCCTGCGCCGGCTTGTTGTGGTGGCGTCGGAAGATGTGGGCAACGCCGACCCGCAGGCGCTTCCCCTCGCCATTGCGGCGCGCGACGCTTACGAGTTTCTCGGTCAGCCCGAAGGCGAGATCGCCATCGGTCAGCTTGTCGCCTATCTCGCAACAGCGCCTAAATCCAATCGCTCCCATGTGGCGTTCAATAAGGCGAAAGCCGCGGCGAAGGAAACCGGATCATTGGCGCCGCCGCGCCACGCCATGAATGCGCCTACGAAACTCATGAAATCCCTCGGTTATGCCGAAGGCTATGTCTATGATCACGATACGGAAGGCGCTTTTGCGGGGCTCAATTATTTTCCGACGGACATGGAGCGCCAACAGTTTTATGAGCCGTCGCAATTCGGCTTTGACAAGGAAATCGCCAAACGCCTCGACTATTGGGCAAAGCAGCGCAAAGCGGCAGGAAAGTCTTCTGAATGATCGAGGCGGTCGCGCAATGGAAGGCAGTGATTGTCGCCGTCTGGTTTGCTGCGTTCTTTGCCTTGGAGCGCATCGCAGCCATGGCGACGGCGCCGGGAAAACCATCCCGTCTTGTCAAAAACGGCGCTCTTTGGCTCGTCAACACCGCTATGTGGCCGTTTCTGATTTTGCCGCTCACCATGTTTGCTGTCGAACATCCCTTATGGGTGAGGCCGGCTTGGCTTCAAGGCTGGCAGGCGCTCCTCCTTGATCTGATTATTCTCGATCTTTGGACCTATTGGCTGCATCGCGCTTATCACCGCGTCCCGGCCATGTGGCGGTTGCATCAGGTTCATCACCGCGATCAACACCTTGATACGACAAGTTCCGTCCGGTTCCATTTTGGCGAGGTCATCTTGTCAGCATCGCTCCGCATGGCGCCGATTGTCATACTGGCGGTCCCGCTGGTCACGGTGATCATCTTTGAAATGTTGCTCCTCATCGCGACCATCTTTCACCATTCCAATGTGCGCTTGCCGGAGGGTGTTGAGCGGGCGCTCTCGCGTGTCGTCGTCACGCCCTCGATCCACTGGGTGCATCATCACGCGGTGACGGCGGACACGGACTCAAACTACGCTGCCATATTGAGTATTTGGGACCGGCTGTTCGCTTCCCGCAGTTCGACGAGGCGCACCAAAGACATGAAGATCGGCGTCGAAGGTGTTGAGGATAAGGGATTATTGCGCTTAATAGCCATGCCGATAATTGGGGACCGACAATGAGCAGCCCATCGATCTGGTTGGCGGTTGCCGCTGGCGGCGCGATTGGCGCCATGGCGCGTCACGCGGTTTCGCGCGCCTCGTTGCACTGGCTTGGTCCGAACTTTCCCTGGGGAACGCTTGCGGCGAACATCACCGGTTCGTTCCTCATGGGCGTATTCATTGTTTGGCTTGCCGCGCGCGAACCCCATAGCGCCGTATTACGATCGTTTTTGACTGTTGGCGTGCTTGGCGCGTTTACGACCTTTTCGACGTTTGCCCTTGATGTGGTGGTGCTGTTTGAGCGCAAGGCGTATCTGGCGGCGGGCGGTTATCTGGCGGCGTCTGTGTTATTATCCGTGTTCGGGCTTGTGCTGGGCATGATGGCGATGCGGGCCCTCACATGACGGGCGTCGAGCACAAAACCGTTGGCGATGATGAAACCGGCATGCGTCTTGATCGCTGGTTCAAGACCCATTACCCGGCGCTCGGCCATGGACAGCTTGAGAAGCTGCTCCGCAAGGGACAAGTGCGCGTTGATGGCGGCCGCAGCAAGGCGAACCGGCGCCTTGAAGCCGGTCAGGAAATTCGCATTCCGCCGATGCAAACCGATCACTTAAAGGGCGCCGCAAAAAAGCAATCCGCACGGCCTGAAGATGCTGATTTTCTGCGAGAGATCACGCTGTTCGAGGATGAACATGTGATGGTCATCAACAAGCCGTTTGGTCTGGCGGTGCAGGGCGGCGCTAAAACCCAACGCCATATCGACGGCATGCTTCAAGCGCTCGAAAGACAAGGCGAGCGGCCGCGCCTTGTCCATCGTCTTGATCGCGATACAGGCGGCGTCCTAGTGCTCGCCAAGTCGCGCCGCGCGGCGCAGCGATTAAGCGACGCCTTCAAAAGTCGTGATGTGGGCAAGGACTATTGGGCGCTTGTCGCCGGCGCGCCACACCCGCGCGAAGGAACGATTTCCCTGCCGATCGCCAAACAGATGGTCCGCGTCAAAGACCGGATCGAAGAACGTGTTACTCACGACGGCGCCAGCGACGCAAAACCGGCGATCACTGACTATCAGGTCCTTGACGAGGCAGGGCCCGCGGTTTCGTTCTTATGTCTGAGCCCGTTCACTGGCCGCACACACCAGTTGCGGGTGCATTGCGCCGCGATTGGCAGTCCGATTATCGGCGACGGCAAATATGGCGGCGAGGCGGCGCATATTGAGGGCGTTGCCGACAAACTCCATCTGTTCTGCCGGGCCATGACGTTCGCGCACCCGATGACTGGACAAAAGATGGCGGTGACCGCGCCACTTCACGGGCACATGGCGGAAACTTGGAGCTTTTTCGGTTTTGATCAGGATGCAGACTATGCCTGGCCGGAGGGTTTGCGGTGACAGAGCAAATCCCAAAGCCGAAGCGGTTTTATGAGACCGTTACTGTTGAACACCGGGAAGGCCGCTATTGCGTGCTTCTTGATGGGCGCCAGGCGAAAACGCCGGCCCAAGCTGCGCTTCACGCGCCATTAAGTCCGCTGGCGGAAGCTGTCGCAGAAGAATGGCGCGGGCAGGGCGAAACCATGGATCGAGCCATGATGCCCTTAACCGCGTTGTTGACGTTGGCGATTGATCAAGGCGCTGAAAGCGCGCCCGCATGGAAACAGCAAATTGTTGATTATTCAAAATCGGATCTTGTGTGTTACCGCGCCGAGGCGCCGGCGGAACTGGTCACGCGTCAGGCGAAAATCTGGGACCCCTATATCGCGTGGGCTGAGGCTGCATTTGGCGCAAAACTTCTCACAACGAACGGCATCGTCGCCGTTAATCAGCCTCTTGAGGCGATTACCGGCGTAGAGCGCAATCTCGATGGCTTGAGTAGGGAGGAAGTGCTTGGCTTAAAAGTACTGACCGAAATTGCGGGCTCTGCATTGATTGCGCTTCGCCTTCATGCAGGGGATGTTTCGCCCGACGAAGCGTTTGCCGCCTCACGGGTGGATGAAACCTTCCAGGTGGAAAAATGGGGCGAGGACGAAGAAGCCCCGGCGAGACAGGAAGGCCTGCTTCGTGATTTTGAAGTCGCGGCGCGGTTTTTGAGACTGTCGACGGCTTAAAGCCAATTACATCTCAATCGTCTCGCCGCGGTTGAGCGCGCGGAACCGCAGCAACTCATCACCTTTGAGCAAGGTGTCTTTGTCCTGATCCATGGAATCAAAGTCGAGCAAATATTCTCGAATGTAATCGCTCCGGCTGACGGTCTCTGCAGCGCCCGCCATGAATTTGAATTTTTCGGCAGCGTAAGCGTCAAACTGAATATTGGCGGCGTCCGGATCAATCTCCGCCAAAAACGCATCATATTGCCGTTGCCGCGCTGTTTCCTTGTCGGGCGCGGCTGCATTGCGCGTCGGCGACAAACGCCAGCTCTCCACCAGATTGGCGAACTCGCTTTGGGTCATCATCCCATCGCGGTTTGCGTCAGCCACGGTGAAATCGAGCTTGGCTTCCTCAAAGGCTTCCGTCCGTGTGAGGAGTTCGCCGTCGAAGGCTGACTTTAACGCCTCGATAGTTGTCTGACCGGCTTCTGTTTCGCGGTAGGGCGTGCTGCGGTCATAGACCACTGTGCGTTTTTCGCTTTGTACGACTTTGCCGTCGATGGTGCGCTCAAGGGTGAAGGTTTGTTGCAATTGCTGCTGGCTGTTCAATTGATCCGCCATTTCATCGGGATTGACCTCTATGACGTTTTGTCCGCCCTCGTCTGTTTCCGTCGCAGCGCGTGCGTTTTCTTGAACCACAGCCGCCTCATCGGTCTCGGCGGGTTCAGCTGGCGCATCTTGTTGTGCGTGGCCGCCAGCGATAAGCAACGCGCCGCAACCGGCGAAGGACGACAGGAAAACGCGCAATTTCATTGGAAATGCCCCTTGCTGTGATTTGATCTTTTTACCACACAAAGATGGCAAAAGGTTGCCAAATTCCAAGGAACTTGCGGCCGACAGCCAATATTAAGGAGCTTTAATCTCAGTCGTTTGCGTCAACGGTCGGGCCGAACACTTTGTGAAACGCTTTTTGAAGCGCCGCGTCAGCGTCAGCCATCGTCACCGGCAGCCCGAGATCTATAAGGCTGGTAACGCCAAGCCCTGGCTCGGAAATGCCGCAAGGAGTGATGCCGGTGAAGTGGGAAAGGTCTGGCTCCACGTTCAGCGAAATACCGTGAAAGCTCACCCAGCGGCGAACGCGCACGCCAATGGCGGCGATCTTGTCTTCGTGCAGAGCGCCGCCCGGCCGCGTCCTGTCGATCCAAACGCCGACGCGCCCCAGACGCCGCTCGCCGTGCAGGCCAAATTCACTCAGGGTCTCGATAATCCATTCTTCCAGTCCGAAGACAAAAGCGCGCAAATCCTTCCCACGCTGATTGAGATCAAGCATCGGATAGGCCACCCGCTGGCCGGGACCGTGATAGGTGTATTCTCCGCCACGCGATGACTTGTAGACCGGGAACCGATCGGGATTGAGCAAGTCGTCAGGTTTGGCGCTTGTGCCGCCGGTATAGAGCGGCGGATGCTCCACCAGCCAGACCATTTCACCAGCATCGCCTGAATGAATCGCGGCGACGCGGTCTTCCATGAAGGAAACGGCATGATCATAGTCCGTCAGCCCCTCTGACACGGTCCAGGCGGCGGGTGTTTCCCGATAGATACGGGGAAGGGCGAGGTCTTTATTTAACGGCGCGCTAACCAAAATTGTGCACTCTCTGACACGTATCTGTTGCGTGGAAGGGGATGGCCGCAGATGGCCCCCATCGATCGGGTTAAGATAGAGATAACCGTCGTCATCGGCGAGAGCGAATTGCCGCTTCGCCGGCTGTTGCGTATGGGCCGCGGGGCGTTCATCCCCTTGGGCGGCGACGCCCGCCGGCAGCTTGAAATCCACGCCAATCAGCGCCCCTTCGCCCATGGGCGGGTCGTCCTGGATGGGGACAATGTAAACATTCAGATCGCCAAAGCCAGGGACGCCGCCTGAAGGCCCTCAAATCCCGCCAAATTCGTGAAATCGCCGCTTCACAGGCCCGCGCGGGTTTGCTATCTCCGCCGCTCGCCTAAGGCTTCGTGCGGCCGTGGCGGAATTGGTAGACGCGCAGCGTTGAGGTCGCTGTGGGGCAACCCGTGGAAGTTCGAGTCT
>JANQOV010000092.1 GCA_028285645.1 Hyphococcus sp. | reverse complement strand
GCGCTTTGTCGAGCGAGTCGAGCAGGAGTTTCGCTGATTCTCGCGCTGCCTGGATTTGCGGCGAAAGCGTATCCACGAGGCCTTTTGCGGCGGCCTCGGTTTCATCAACCGCTTGCGTGCTGATGTCTGAAATCTGCTGCACTAACTCCTGCAACGCTGCAATTTTCTTGTCGGAAGCTTCAATCAGCGCAGAAAGTTCATGTGCATTTGAGTTGGTCGCCGTCTTTGAGTTGGAAATGGCGCTTTGCATCTCTTCTGCAGAGCGAGATAACGCCGCAATGCCGGTCGTAAGCCCATTTTTTGTCTCGGTGAGCGCTTTCAGCCGCTTGCTCAAAACCCAGCAATAAAAACAGGCGGCGCCAGAAGCGGCCAGCAGCAGAAAATCAATGATCAGCGACATTGTGAAGCTCCTACTTCAGGACGAAATCAGTGATGAGAACGTCAGAGACAATTTCGGGCGAAGCGGCGACTTGCAATCGCCGCAACATTTGCGCGCGCAGACGGATCATAGCCGCGGGTTCCGCAAGGTCGCGCTCATCAACGGCGCGAAGATAGGTGTTCAAAACATCGCGGAAGCGCGGCTGTAGGTGTTCCGCCGCTTTCAGATGATCTTCTGTGGTTTCCAGGCTGATGGAGACGCGTAAGTATTCTGAACTTGCGTTCGGGCCTAAGGAAATGACGAAAGGCGTTAAATCAACGAAAACGATATCTTCGTAACTTTTTGTTAAAGATTTGTGCGCGCCGCCGGCGTCCGCTGTGGCGCAAACCGGTTCTTTGGACGGCATGAGGAAAACAACGCCGGCGGCGACGCCGCCAAGCGCGATGGCGCTTATGCCGCTGAACAGAAGCGTTTTGATTGCGGACGGTTTTTTTTCCGTCTCTTCGCTTGCGTCTTCGACTTCTTCTTCGTCACTCATCGCGCGTTTATCTCACGGCAGTTTTTGCCGATCCCTCGTCAATCGATGAGTCTTTGTAACCTACTCTTAATGATCAAATGGTAAACGAAACTACGCGCAAGAAGTGTGTTTTGTTGTAAGCGCATCAAGAATTGGTGAGGCAATGCAGGGTTTGGGTTCGGTTTGGCAGGCGCTGTCAGCGTCAAAGCGTATAATGCTGGTTGGGGCTGTCGGGGCGACAATCATCGCATTTACAATGTTGGCGCGGACTGTTTCAACGCCCACAATGGCGTTGCTTTATAGTGGTCTTGATACGGACGTTGCCGGCGAAGTCATTTCGTCGCTGGAGCAGATGGGCGCTCATACGGAAGTCCGGGGCGACGCGATTTACGTGCCCGCTGACCGTCGTGACTCCTTGCGCATGGCGTTGGCGCGCGAAGGACTGCCGCAACAAGGGCAGGCGGGCTACGAACTTTTACAGGAGCTAAGCGGCTTCTCAACGACGTCGGATATGTTCAACGTCACCTATTGGCGCGCCGTCGAAGGGGAGTTGGCGCGAACGATTTTGGCGACGCCGGGCGTGCGCGCGGCGCGGGTGCACATCGCCCAGCAGCGCAGCGGGGCCTTTTCCCGCAACGGCGCCGAACCCAAGGGCGTTGTTACGGTCACCATGGGCCGCGGCGCGCTGACTTCGGCCCAGGCAAATTCAATCCGGTACGTGGTTGCATCTGCGGTGCCGCGCCTTGCGGCCGAGCAGGTGGCTGTTATCGACGCTGATCGCGGCGTTATTCTAAGCCCCGGCACGCTTGACGATATCTCGGGCGCGCAGGCTGACGCCGCTGATCGCGAACGAAAGATCGAACGCGATCTCCTCGACTTGCTTGAAGCGCGCGTCGGCGCCGGTAATGCGCGCGTACAAGTCGCCATGGAAATAGATACCGAGCGGGAAGCGGTCATGGAAAAAGTCTATGACCCCAATGGCCGGGTCATGGCGGGCAAGCAAACAACGGAAGTCACTGAGTCCTCAACCGGGGGCAGCGGCGGTTCGATCACCGTCGCCAGCAACCTGCCGGAAGGCGACGGCAATGCTAACGGATCGCAAAGCGCTAGCGAAAAAACGCAGACCGACGAGTCGGTTTCCTACGAGCTTTCTGAAATTCGCCGCGAGCGAGAAAAAGCGCCGGGCGCCGTTAAGCGATTAAGCGTTGCGGTGTTGATTAACAATATCGAAACCACCGCCGATGATGGCAGCGTCACATTTACGCCGCGCCCGGACGAAGAACTGACGGCGCTGCGCGAATTGGCGTCAAATGCGGTCGGGCTGGATGAAACCCGCGGCGATACGCTGACCATCCAAGCCATGCCTTTTCAGCCGATTGAAAATGACGGCATCCTGGTCGAGCAGTCTTTCGTGAGCGACTTTATGGAGCGCCACCTGATGACTGTTGTGCAGATCGCAGTGTTGTCCATCGTAACGCTTATTCTCGGGCTTTTTGTCGTTAAGCCGTTGCTTTCTACGGCGCCAGCGCCGCAAGCGGTCGCCGCTGCTGGTCCCGCTGTTGAAAGCGCTGCTGCGCCTGCCGAGCTGATTGCACAACACCAAGACCCGATGGAAACCTTGAAAGGTCTCGCTAACGACCGGACCGATGAAACAGCAACGCTGATTAAGTCCTGGCTTGAAGAGGGAGAAGAAGCGGCGTGAGCGGCCTAAGCGTCATACTGGATAGCTTTGACAGCGCGAGCGGGGACCTTGGCGCCGTTGATGACAGCGTGCGGATGCAGCAGATCAAAGCGCAAGCTTTTGCCGAAGGTCATGCGGCGGGGCAGGCGGCAATGGCGGCGCAACAGGAAAGCGACGCAGCATTTT
>JANQOV010000083.1 GCA_028285645.1 Hyphococcus sp. | reverse complement strand
GTCTCGCCATGGCGCGCGCTGACGTTGCGTTTTCGTTGCGTTCAGCCGGCCGCGCGAGCCTTACACTTGCCGCAGAGCCGTTGGACGATGACGGCAGGTTGCGCCGCCTTGCCGCCATTATGGGGCGCGAGTTCGGTGAAAACGCTTTACGCATCAATGCTGAGCGTGAGGGCGTCCGGGTGACTGGCTTTGCCGGGCTGCCGACCTTTAACCGCGGGCTTCCCGACAAGCAGTTTTTATTCGTGAACGGACGGCCTGTGCGCGACAAGCTGATCGTCGGGGCGGTGCGCGGCGCCTATGCGGATTTTCTCGCCCGCGATCGGCATCCTGCCGTAGCCCTCTTTGTGGACCTGCCGGCGGAAGACGTTGACGTGAATGTGCATCCGGCAAAGACGGAAGTTAGGTTCCGTGACGCTGGCGGCGTGCGGGGCCTCCTGGTGGGCGCGCTACGTCACGCCCTCGCGGAAGCTGGCCACAGGGCGTCAACAACGACAAGCGCCTATGCTCTCGGCCGCATGCAGACGGGCGGCGGAGCCGTGACGCCTTTGCGCCGTGGGCTTAGCAGCGGCCTGTCCGCTAATCCCTTTACGCAAGACCCCAACGCGCCGCTTTCTGGCGTTGCGGAACGGCCGAGCGCCTTCGAAGGCGTTGACCAACCAAGCGCGCGCAATGAACCGGAAGAAGCAGGTAACCCTGACAATGCGCCGCCGTCTGTTAAAGATCACCCGCTCGGCGCCGCGCGGGCGCAGTTGCATGAAACCTATATTGTTTCGCAGACCGAAGACGGTTTGGTCATTATTGATCAGCATGCGGCGCATGAGCGACTGGTTTACGAAAAAATGAAACGCGCCGTTGAAGCCGGCTGCGTTGCAAGCCAGGGCCTCCTTTTGCCTGAGATTGTCGAGCTCGAAGCGGACGAAGTGCAACGCCTCGAAAAGCACTTGGAGAGTTTTGCTGAGTTGGGTCTCGTCATGGAACGCTTCGGCGACGACGCCATGCTGGTCCGAGAAACGCCAGCATTGTTGGGGGAAGTAGACATAAAGGGTTTAGTGCGCGCCCTCGCAGAGGATCTTGTCGCGTTCGGCGACAGCCTTGTTTTGAAGGAGCGCCTTGAAGAGGTTTGTTCGTCCATGGCGTGTCACGGGTCGGTACGCGCCGGACGGCGCCTTAATGCGGAAGAAATGAACGCCCTGCTTCGGCAGATGGAAGAAACGCCCCATTCAGGGCAGTGCAACCATGGCCGTCCGACCTATGTGGAGCTAAAACTCGCCGACATAGAGCGGCTTTTCGGGAGGCGATAAGGCATATGTTTAAAGTGGTATTGGCGGCGCTGGCGCTCAGCGTCGTAGCCTGCGCCCATGCATCAGAGAACAAACAGGCGGAACGGGGGTCGGTTTACGAACCCATGGCGATTTTCGCGCCGCTCGACGGCAAAGCCTTGCGTGGCGAGGGAATCGGCCCCGACGGCAAGCCGATTGTGGATATTGCGCAATGGAAACTAATCCTTGGCGGGCGCGCGTTTCAATCAACCCACCGGCTCGAAGGCGGCGACTATGGGGGCCGGACAATCTTCTTCTACGATGAAGGCGCAGAAAAATATGTGTTCCACTATTTCACCACGGCGGGTTTTCACACCACCGGCGAAGTGACGCCGACGGATAACGGCTTTACTGCGGTCGAAAAAGTGCTCGGCCATCCAAAATTTATTGAGGTTCGTTCGGAGCTGGTTTTTGGCGAAGAAGAGATTCGCGTCATTTCCAGCCATGTTGACAAGGACGGCAACGAAACCCAAGGGGACGGGTTTATCTATCGCGAAATCGACGGCGCAAATATTCTGCTGTTCGATGAAGCAGACGCGCTATTTGGTAACAAGTAAAACGGGAAGTATTGATGACGGACGAAAAGGAAGTTTCGCTGGCGTCGCTTGGCGACTTTGAAAATCTGGATGCGGATGAACAGGCGGCGCGGGGACAAGCGTTTTTCGACATGATCAAACGCCGCCACACGGTGCGTGATTTCACCGATGAGCCGGTAGCCCAGGCAGTGATCGAGCACTGCATCGCGGCGGCCGGTCGTGCTCCTTCCGGCGCCAATCACCAGCCCTGGCATTTCGTTCTGGTCGGCGACAAGTCCGTCAAGAAAGAAATCCGGGAAGCGGCGGAAG
>JANQOV010000082.1 GCA_028285645.1 Hyphococcus sp. | reverse complement strand
TGGACGCAAAACCTGACGCGCGCGCACCGTATCGCGCGCGGCATGGAAACCGGCGTCATCTGGATCAATAAATATTACAACTTCAAGCCTGGCATGCCGTTGGGGGGCTATAAGCAAAGCGGCATTGGCCGCGAGGGCGCTCTCGAAACTCTAAATCACTATACGCTTGAAAAGTCCGTCGTCATTAATCTCGAAGCGCCCAGCGCGAGCGACGATGTTAACGTGCCTGCGCCAAACGCCTCAAGATAAACAGCTTGTCTTCGGACTTGCGTTTGCAGAATAACGACGCTCTAGCGCCGCGCGCTGTCGTCGCGTTGGCGTTCTGCTGTCTGATCGCCATGCTCGACGGCGCTGACGCGCAAGCGATGGCCATCACGGCGCCGCTGATGGCGAAAGATCTCGACATTGGCGCGGCGCAAATGGGGCTGACATTTTCTGCATCGCTGTTTGGCGCTGCGGTTGGAGCCCTCTTGGGCGGACAACTGGCGGATCGATTTGGCGCGAAGACAGTTCTTGCGGGTGCGGCCATGTTGTTCGGTTTGTTGCAACTTGCAACTGCGCTTGCCGACCGATTCGAAACGCCGCTTTTATTACGGACGATAGCGGGAATTGGGCTCGGTGGCGCCACGCCTGCTTTTCTGGCGCTTGCCGCCGCCAGTGTGCCGACAACCTGGCGATCGCGAATATTGGGCCTTGTATGGGCGTGTTTTCCACTAGGCGCTTTTGTCGGCGGATTCTTTAACGGGTGGCTGGCGCAACATCGATCCTGGCAGGAGGTTTTTATTTACGGCGGTGTCGCGCCAATTGTCCTGGCGCTGTTACTGTACATATTTGCCAGCAACCCCTCCGCGGAAACCACCACTTCGAGTGCTGCGAACGCCCGATCGAGGCTCGGTCGCCTACTTGGAGAAGATGGCCGGCTGCGTAGTCGCACGATCTTGCTATGTATTGTTTTTTTTGGCGTATTTGGAACGCTGGCGGGCATCGTCGTTTGGTTGCCCTCAATACTGATCGATCAGAACTTTGAGCCAGCGCAGGGGCGCGCGGTGCTGTCATGGCACGCCCTTGGCGCCATTGTCAGCACCGCTTTGGGCGGTTTCTTTTTCGAGAAATTTGGCGGTCGTGTTCTGACAATCAGCTTACTGACAGGCTTCATGTTAATGATCGCTTTGTCGGTGAGCCTTTCCGTTTTCAGCCTCGCAGCGATATCCATGATGCTGTTGGGCGTATTTCTCGGTCTTGGCGCGTCGGCCGCGATTGCAACGGGCGGTCTTCTCTTTGCGCCTAAAGTTCGTTCAAGCGGCTTGGGGTTGGCGATGGCAAGTGGCCGATTTGGTCAGATGCTTTTGCCGTCCGCAATTGGTCTTGGCTTGTCGAATGGCTTGACCGCCACCGAAGTGCTGCTAGCGAGCGCTGTTTTGCCGCTCATTTCGGCGCTAGCAGCGATTCTGTTGAACCTTTCAGACTAGACGATTCTCGGCGTTCTTCAATTTCGCGAGTTACAGAGTATATTTTGAGTGTGCGGGTGAAAATCCAACCGCCAGTTTTGGATTGATTGAAATTTCTTGCGCATCGCTTGATCAAGCGGCAAAGAACCGGATCGTTTTGTGGCGTGGCGCGGAAATGTCCGGCCAAACAACGACGTGCTTTATTTTTGCTTCCGGTGGATAAGAAAGCAATTGAGGTTAGCCAGGCTGATTTTCTCTGTCATGTTCGGCAAGCCGCCGACTATAGTTTAATCCGGCTTTGCGGGTTAAGTCGCAAAAACGTTCAGCAAGCGGCGTTAACGGTAAGTCGCCACGATGAACAATACAAACCGGCGCCGCCGGTAAAGCTTCATGTAAGTCAATGGGAACAATCTGTTCGACTGCGAGCATAAAATCAAGCCACTGTATTGGCAAGACGGTTAGCAGGTTTGAGTTCGCCACAGCCAGAAGAGTCATCATGGCTGAACGACATTGTAAGATGATTTCCGGCGAAGGCAAGCCGGCGCGCGCAAACATTGCATCGAAATCAGCTTCATCATGCAAGTGAGAGAAAGAAGGGCGAATCCAGTGTGCGCCGCTTAGTTCTTCTAGTTTTGTTGCGCTTGCCAGAGGGTGGCCCTTGCGCGCAATGACGATGCGTTTGTTGTCAAACAGCTTTTCCACAAGCAGCGATGTTGTGTTAGCCTTCTCATAAAGTGGACCAACAAAAAAATCAATTTCACCGGAAAAAATGTCTGCCTCGATTGGATGAAAAAGACTTTCAGTAAACTTAAGGGTCGCTTGAGGGTAGCGCTTCTGGAAATCGTTCAAGATTGTAGGCATGAGTGCAATGCTTGCAGCAGCCGACATGGCGACAGAAACCTCGCCGATATATTTGCCTTGGGACTGGTCGATTTCTTCAAATATGTGTCGAAGCTCTGATTGAATTGCCGTACCCCGACGAACAAAAAGACGCCCCATGTCGGTGAGCGTAACGCCGTGCGCATGGCGAGTGAACAAGGGCAGGCCCAGTTCGTTTTCAGTGTCGCGAATGCTTCGGGTCATTGAAGGCTGCGTGATGCCAAGTTCACGGCTCGCCGCCCGTATGCTGCCGGCTTTGGCCACCGCTAAGACGTCGCGGATATTGTTAAGTTTCATTTCTCACCTTGCTGATGCCGATTACGCATCTGAAGCGCATACTGATGCCTGTTGCGTATCTTTATGGTGTCATCTCCCTAAATGCAAGAGGTTTGGCGCCGCGTTACAGGTACTCATCGACAAATTTTTCCGGCTTGTTCGTGTTGTTACCCAGCGGGATGATCATTGATGTAATGTTTGACCGTATGGACTTCACGCCACACCAATGCTGCGATTTCTTATGGCCGAGCTAGAGTTCGATTTGAGCAATCTGCCGTATTATTTCATCCGTGTTGATGTGTCATTATGATGTGTAAACAGACGAACCACGACCCTGAAATGGCCTAAGGTGGTAGCAGTGAAAACGCTGATCGTGCACGAAGGACGCATAATAAGAGTTTAATGGCGCTTGGTTTCGTGGGGCTCGCAGTCGCCTTGCTTGCGGTCGTTTCTGTCGCTGAATTTACGCCCCGCATCATCTGGAATGCGACGCCTAGCGCGCCAATCGGGCTATATTGCATCAAATATAAGATGCCCGCATCAGGCGATTAGGTTCTCGTGGAGCCACTCTCTCTCGTTAAAGAGCTCATCGAAGAAAGGGGCTATCTGCCGCCAAATACGCCGCTTTTGAAGTGCGTTGCTGCGCAAGCAGGCGATGAAATCTGCCGCAAAAACGAGCAGGTTTTTGTCAATAAAAACCTCATTGCCGATGCGCTATTGAGCGATTCAAACGGTCGCGACATGCCCCGATGGTTCGGTTGTTTTGTGTTGGGGGAGGGGCGTACTTCCTTCTAAATGCGCATCCAAAGTCGCTGGACGGACGATATTTTGGTATGACGCATGAGCGTGAAATCATCGGCATCGCGGTTCCATTGTGGTTGCGAAAAGAAAACAAAGTCGGGCTTGAAGTTTCCGAGAAAGAATCGAAAGAATATATCGTAACCATAAAATTTTTGATCTATGGCAAGATTAAAGGAACGGCGCTGCGCGCCGTTCAAAGCCAGTCTGCACATCAAAAAAAGAGCGCCAAGGCCGACAAGGTTGGCGCCAATGAGCGCCACCTACATGACCGGCGATAGGGATGAGTTTGTTCCGAAGCTGGGGCGCATGCGCTCGCGCGGCGACATCGCGCCGAATTTGCCATCGTACGGTACCGCGGGGTGATGGAAAAACAGCTTAGCTTAATTATTAGCAGCCTAGCGAAGCGTGGGCAGTCTTCATAGACTCATGGCCGGCAGAAATGCGGGTGGGAGCGTTAGGTCCGCTGCGCGCGCAAAACCGGACATTATTGAAAATAGGATAAGCGGCTCAATCGTAAGCGCGGCAAGTCCCTGCGCGCAAACTACAAGAAGCGCCCGGATTCGCGCACTCCGTGCGCGCCGAATGTGGCTCGTAGGCACGATGGTAATCTAATAATTGATGCCTGATCAGCAACGCAGAGAATCATCTCTAAAATGAGGCTTGCCAAGAGTAGTGAAGGTGCCGGTAGCTGGACGCCTGGTGGTCGCGTGGATCGCGGGTTTCTGGTACTATTCAGATTGTAGTGCGGTGTGGGTTGGGGAGAAACTTGCTGCGAGAATTGCGCAATCTCAGTTTTTGGAAACATCACGGCGTAACGTCCGTGATTGCTTTCTTGCTGTTGACCCTCGCAAGAACGAATGGGGTAAATGACAGTGAGTCTTTTCTTACGATCACGGTTCGCAGCGCCGTGCACGTGGCTGTCGCTTATCCACTGTTTACGATCGGCGCGCATCTTGCGATGACAGGACTGCCGCAGAGGATTCCGCTTTTTTTTCGCGCATTGGTTGGCTGTTGGATAATGGCTCCGCTCCTGGCGGTGATCGCGCCAGTTGCTACTTGGATGTTCGGCGTGTTGCCGTTGCACGTTTATGAGGGAACGGAACGGGCCGATTTGATTGAAGGGATCCGTCTCCACTATTGGAGAATCGTCATCGGTTTCGCCACGTTAGGGCCGGCCCTTTGGCTATTTCTAAATTTTGAGTGGTGGCGGTTCAAAATGGGCGCCGATATGCCGCTCCGGATGCCAGTGTCTCCGGTGAACCGACCGTCTGTGTTTCCGCAGGGCGCTGCGGGGATTGTCGCAGGACCAAATTTCGTACGGCGCTTGTCAGCAGAAAAGCGAGGCGCGCTTTGGGCGCTGACCGCCGAACAGCATTATTTGCGTGTCTATACCAATAAAGGCGACGATCTAATCCTAATGAGGTTATCCGACGCCCTTGGCGAGCTCGAGCAGGCGGACGGACTGCAAATTCACCGATCGCACTGGGTCGCTCGGATCGGCGTTGAACGGCTTGTGGAAGAGGATAAGCGCCTGTTTGTGATCTTAAAAAACGGCGTTCGGTTGCCGGTTAGCAGGCCGAACAACGCGGCAGCGAAACTGATGTTCGCAGAGCTGCCGGAAGAGGCCGAAGAAGCGCCCGAATCAATATCGCGAACAGAGCCTCACAGGACTGCATAAGCCAGTTAAACCAGTGGTTTTTGAACCGATCGCTGCGGCAAGCTCTGACCATCCAATACCCAATGATTTAAGGCGTTTGCGAGGCCAATACCGTTCGTGCAGCACGAATGGCGCCCCGTTCAACGCATAAATCGGTTCATGCATCGAAACTGAACGCTTGTGAAATCTCGATTGAGACGCCTGACAAGCCCGCCCAAAACCGACCGCGAAATTCACGCGAAAGGGCGGTGTCATGAAACTCGGCAGAACAAAATTCTTCAGCACAGCGCTACTGCTAGGCGGCGCAAACTTGATCGCCGGCTGCGTCGCCGCAAGCATCCATGGGACGACATTTGCGGTTAAGGCTTCAGACCGTCCTGGATTGCAAGAAGCTGCAAAGGCGGGCGATCCGGAGGCGCAGACTAAACTCGGCATTTCCTATTGCTGCCGCGGCCCTGGGTTTTCAACGCAGAAAGCAACTGAATGGTTGTGCAAGGCTGCCGAGCAGGATTTCGCCATCGCGCAATACGAGCTTGGCCGGATTTATAACGGCGCGACGTCTAGAACGCCGGCTCCAGGTCAAAAACTCACCCATATAGCACTGGCGAAAAAGAACGAGCCCCTTTCGCTCATGTGGTTCGAGCGGGCCACTGCAAATGGTCATGAAAAGGCAGCGGAACACGCCGCCGACCTTCGTGACGACATGGACGCGGTCGCGATCGCCACAGCCGAAGCTTTGCTTGCCGACTGGCGTTCAGCCCCTTGCACTTACGACGCGGCTTTTGCCGACGACTGAACTCCTCCCCGCAGCGTCGTCGCCTTCCCTTGGGCGGCGGCGCAGCGGCGAGAGGCCTGAATAGAAACACAACTGATGCGCCAATTGCTTCTCATATACGATCCACTCGACACGCGATCGCGAATCGCCCGGGCGACATTAAAAGAGTTTGCTGCACCCCACCGTTGCGTCGCAATCAGAACCACTTTTGCTAACGATCATATTCGCCCCTGGTTTGCGCGCTTTGACCCGTGCATGCAGCCGCCGATCCTGATCTGCGGAGACGTTGCATATGGACGCTTGGCGGCAGTTGAGACATTGCTCGCGAAAGAGACTGGCCGCGTTGCAGGATTTAGCGCCGCTGAACCCTGGCTCGTGGAAAAGCTGCATCTGATCGAGCGAGACCTCGAGGATGCATTCGCGCCGCTCGCCGCTCGCTGGTTTCTCCGGCGCGAACTCAACAAACGGATTGCGTTCCTTTGTTCCGAGATATCGCGAGCGCCCGAGATGCGGTACCTCTACGCTGTAAAGCGCGCGAAAATCGAAGAACGTCTGGCGGCGCTCGGGAATCCAAGGGCGACCGAAGAGCGGTTGCGCCGCGTCGACAGTCTATTCTCCAAATTCGAGCGCCATATCGCGACACGGGAATTCGCGAGCGGCGCCAGTTGGACAATGGTCGACGCCATCTGGACGGCAAGCATCGACCGACTTTTCTCGCTTGGTTTTCGTGAAATTGTTAATGGCGAGCGTCATCCCTATACGAATCAATACTTTGCACGTATGCGACAGCGCAAATCTTTCTGCTTGTTGCACTTAGGTAAGGTCGACGCCTTCACGCATGCAGTAGGGCAGATGCTTCATTCCGTTTTGCCGAATAGCGACGCGCCGCCAGCGCTAGTGAACCGAATTCTCAAAATTCCAAGCGTCGGAGCAGCGAGCACGAACGGGGCCGAATTCAAAAAAACCTCTGGAGGCGCGATATGAGGCTCTCCGCTTTAAACATGCTGATTCTCGTTGGCGCCAGCGCATGCGCGACGGGCCCGCAAGCAAATTTTGTCGTAAACCCTGCTGTCGATCTTTCAGACTACGCGACCTTTGCATGGATTGCAGATGATCCACAGCTTTCTGAACCACCGGCATACAGCCGCAAAAACGACGATCGAATTGAAAATGCGATTGTATCGACGCTGTCGACAAAAGGGTACGTCTTCATTGACGATCGTTCTGAAGCCGACTTCGTTGTGGGATATAGCGTTGGCCTTCGAAATAATCTGAAACTCTCGGCGGCGCCCGATTATTTCGGCGCCAACTGGTCGCACGCTTCCGGCTATCTTCCGACGGGCGGTGAAAAAGTCCCTGGACGCGAGCTTGGCGCGCCTGATGCGTTTTGGGACGGCGTGCACAAAGATTACGGCGCAACCGTCTCGAAAGGTCGGCCCGAAGCACGGCTGACAGTCGACATATTTGACGTTCGAAGCAAGGCGCCCGCGTGGCAGGGCTCCGTCGAAAAAGAAGTTACACAGCACGATCGCGAAAACGCCGATGACACCATCAATAGGGCGGTCGCGAAGTTGTTTGCAAATTTTCCCGACAGCGAAACTATCAAAGGAGAGTAATCATGTTGAGAATAGTTACTGCGTTTTGCGCATTGCTTATCGTCGGATGCGCCACGTCGATACCCAGCAGGTCGGAGACGTCAGTTGGCGCGAGCTTTGATGGCGTTAGTTCGTTTGCGTTCGTTTCTTCTGGAACGTTAATTGGCTCCAGTCCCGATTTTCCGCGCCTCGATACAAAAGGACTAGACCGGTCAATTCGATCGGCCATTTCTAGTGAACTGCGCGGCAAAGGTCTTTCGCAGACATCGGCGAGTCAGGCGGACATCCTCATCGGTTATGGCGTAAGCGGTCAACCTGAAACTGACTCCTGGTACGACATCTATGTCGGTCCCCGCGGCGGTGTCCGGAACGCCTATTACTACGAACGCGACTACGTCAAAGGCACGTTGATTATCGACGCATTTGAACCCCGATCACGTGAGTTGATGTGGCGTGGTTGGGCGTCAAAGGACCTTTACCGCCCGCTTGGCGACAACCGCGACGCGCTTATTGGCGACGCAGTCTCGTCCATTCTTTCTGATTTTCCGCCCCGATAACCCCTGACCGCCGCACGAAGTTGCGAGGAGAAAGCGTAATGACGAAACCGAATGGATATATGCTAAAGCGCAACTGGTTGCGGCGCGTCATTAAACTCGGCGTTGCTTTGACAGCGACCAGCATCGTCGCAAACGCCGCTGGAGCATCAGAACACACTTCCGAAAGACCGAATATCGTCCTGATTGTAGCTGACGATCTTGGCTATTCTGATTTAGGCAGCTTCGGTGGCGAAATTTCTACGCCAAACCTGGACCGTTTGGCGTCAGAAGGAACACGTTTTACAAATTTTTATGTAGCGCCAACCTGCTCGCCGACACGAAGCATGCTGATGACCGGTCTCGACAATCATGTCGTCGGCTTGGGCAACATGTACGAAAGAACGGCGCCCAATCAGCTCGGCAAGCCTGGTTATGAAGGTGTCTTGCAGGAAGGGCGCCAGACGTTTCCAGATGTTCTACGCGCCAATGGCTATCGCACCTACATGGCTGGGAAATGGCATCTCGGTCATGCTCCAAATCTCATTCCGTCTGAGCGCGGTTTCGACCGTACTTTCTCAATACTGAATGGCGCCGGTAGTCACTTTGATTTCACTGGCGCGAACAATGACAATGAGGAATCGGAATTTACGGCGGATGGTGAATATCTGACCCGCCTGCCGCGCGGCTATTATTCAACAAAGACTTTCACCGACAAGATCATTGAATTCATCGATGACGACCGTACTTCCGGCGCGCCGTTCCTCGCTTACCTTGCCTACCAGGCGCCGCATGACCCGTTGCAGGTCCCGAATTCCTGGGTTCGTAGATACAAGGGCCATTATGACGACGGCTGGGATGACATTCGCGAGCAGCGCCTCACGCGAATGAAAGAAATAGGGATTATGCCAGAGAGCGCCACGCTTTCGCCGCGGCTTTGGTATGTCCCCGAATTTGATGACCTGACTGGTATCGCTCAGGTTCAACTGGCGCGGCGAATGGAGATTTACGCCTCTGTCGTCGAGTATATGGATAAGGAAATCGGGCGTCTGATCGATTATTTGGAAGAAATCGGCGAGCTCGACAACACGATCATTGTCTTCTTCTCCGACAATGGCTCTAATCCCGCCGATCCTGTCCAACAAGCACAACGTGGCGTCGGCAAAGTCATGGGGGCGAATTTTTTCGCCAACAAATACGAAACAGACTTTGTATCATGGGGTCGTCCCAACAGCTTTATGGCGCAAGGCGCAGCCTGGGCGCAGGTTTCTGCGACGCCTTTCACAGGCATGAAGTTGACGACGTTCGATGGCGGTGTTCGGTCGCCGCTGGTCGTTTGGCGTCCGGGTACGGTGAAATCCGGTGCTATCAATAAACAAGACATCCTTCACGTCAGCGACATCGCGCCGACCATTCTTGAAACCGCTGGCGTTCCTGCGTCGAGCCTATTGCCGGCTGATGCAAGCCTTCAAACCGGTAAGGCGGTCTCGTCAATCGTTTCCGGTGAGTCTCCCGGTGCAAAAGCCGCGCGCGGTCTTGGCATGGAGCTTTTCGGCGGCCGCGCCTACCGCGAAGGTCCGTGGAAAATTACCTGGATGCATGCGCCTTACGGGACCGATGACTGGCAGCTTTTCAATCTTGAGAACGATCCGGCAGAAACGACGGATCTTTCTGCACAGCATCCTCAACTGCGAAATCGGTTGATCGCTGCATGGGAGGACTATGCCGCGAGCAACAATGTGATCCTGCCTGATCGGACGGTTTACGACGGTCTGGAAGATAATTTGCCGCCGCGGCCGCCCGTCGATGCGCCCGATTGGCCGCGCGGTCAGGAGAAAAACTGGACGACTGAACCTGAAGATGAAGACGAATAGGAAATGGGAGCAATCACAATGAAACTGAAATCAATTATCAGCGTGCTGGCGTTACTAGCGCTGTCCATTGCCCCCGTAAAAGCACAGTTTGACGGCGCACGCATCTATTGGCCCTTGCCGAAAAACTCCAACGCAGTGAGCATTCATTACATCAACGGGACAGCCAATGCCTCCTGGAATGTATGGAATCAGGTCCAAGGCGATGTTGACATCGGAAGTGACCTCTACCTGGGCACATATATGCGTAACCAACCTTTGTTTGGTCGCTCCGTACATTGGCTGCTGATCGTGCCCGTCGGCACGTTGCAGACAGATTCTTCACTACCGCTGTCCACCAATGACGATTTTGTCAAAGGGTTTGGCGACGTGACGTTTGGCGCGACTGTAAATTTGATTGGCGCACCGGAAATGAAAGCCAAGGAATGGCTGCGCCATGATTTAGGTTTCAGCGCCAATATCGGTGCGCATATCTATTTTCCTGTCGGCAACTACGACGAGAACGAAGCGCTAAATATGGGCTCGAACCAATGGCGCGTTCGCTTTTCAGCTCCAATGATCAAATCGGTTGGACCGTGGATTCCCGGCAAGCGAACGACCCTGGAAGTCGTTCCGTCGGTCATGATCTATGGCGATAACGACAACAATCTTGGCAACCGAGTTGAACAGAACCCGTCCTATGCCATCGAGACGCATTTGACGCGTGATCTTACTCGCAAAGTATACGTCTCCTTGGACCACACGTGGATTGGCGGCGGCGATCAGACGCTCACCGACGTTACTAGTGGAGCTTTCGTGCGGGAGACCGAAGGCCTTGGCGCGCAGGCGCTTGGCGCAACTGTTAACTGGCAAATCTACGACGGATTGAACTTGTCGGTCACGCACATGCAAACACTATCCTCTTCCGCCGATCCTTTTGACCTCGAAGGGTCCCTGACGAAAGTCACGCTTACCTACGGATGGCACGATGTTCTTGAGCGGATCAAAAAATTCCAGGGCGACTAAGCACGGCAATCCTACTGTCAACAAGACTGCACCCAACATCGGAGAATAATTATGAAACAGCTATTGATAGCAACAGTTTTTGCAACTGGAGCAGCGCTTGGTCCGCCAGTATTTGCGCAGGAAGGGACAATCGATCCGAACGCTGAGGCGCGCGAGATTTGGCGAGCTGCAGCAGCGAAACTTGAAGGCGCAAAATCCCTCAGCACGACAGCGTCGCTAACTTATGACGTGGTCCAACCCTCCGGGCGGAAACTTCAATTCGGCGCGAAATACGAGATCAAGGCAAAACGGCCAAACAAGTTTGTTGCCGATATCACCGGCGACGATGGCCGTCGTCGCGCGCTTTATTACGATGGCGAAGAGATAACGCTAGTCAATCTAGACGAGAAACTCTACGCGACATTCGACCATGAAGGCTCTATCGAGTCGGCAACTGATAAAGTCCTCTACACGCTGAATGCGCGCATGCCGCTGGCGGCGTTATTGCGCAGCAATCTGCGCAGCATTCTAGCCGGTATATTCCCCGGTAACGCGTATATCGGATCTCATTCGATTGGCGGTGTTGCATCAGACCACGTACTGCTCAGCAACGAATACATTGATTTGCAACTATGGATCGATGCGGGCGATCAAGCCGAGCTGCACAAAGCGCTGATCACATACACCGATTGGGAAGCTGCGCCACAATTTGAAGCCTCATTCGAAGATTGGCGATTTGATGCTCGAATACGAGACAGCGAATTTACGTTCAATCCGGATGAAGGGTTCGAGAAGATCGAATTCTTGGAAGCGCAACACTAAATTCATTGGAGACAATCATGAATAAATTTCTTTCTATCTCAACATTAGCGCTTTCAACACTAATGCTTGTCGGCGCTCAAGCGATTGATAGTGAGGCCGAAGCCCGTGAGCGCGGTGCGCGCGGTAGTGACGGTCGTCCGAATGTAACGCGCGACGGCGCGAGTTCGCGCGGCAACATTGATAGTCGTGACAACCGGAGGGACGACCGCGACGAAAGACGAGACGACCGGGATGAACGCCGCGACGATGCTGATGAGCGTCGCGACGATCGAAACGAAAGACGGGACGACCGCGACGAGCGCCGGGATGATCGACAGGAACGGCGGGACGATCGTGGCGATCGTCCC
>JANQOV010000071.1 GCA_028285645.1 Hyphococcus sp. | reverse complement strand
TCAGGGATACGGGCCCCCCGGACAACGATTTGGTCTGAGATGACGTAGTTCGGGCCCGGCAAATTCGGGCCGGCTGGCGCGTCGTCTGACGTTTCGCCTTGGGCAATCGCAACACCTGCCGGAGCAAGCATCGTCGTCGCCAGAAGCACGCCTAGAAATTTCAATTGGGACTTCATGATGACATCAACCTTAATCTGTTTGCTGAGAATAGTTGGCGGCGCGCTCCCCTCAGAACGCGCCGCCAGGCTCGCAATTTAGCAGTCGTCGGCGACAAGACCGCAGGACCAGCCTTCCCACCAGTCATCGCTGGAGTTCTCAACGGCGCCGATATAGCCGGTGTTCTCAAAGAACGTATCGACCGTACCGTTCAGATCCGGATGCGGCGTTCTGCCGGCCACAGCCGCGTCGTTGATGAAACCGTTGATCAGGCTGACTGACGTTGTCGATGTGTTCATCGTACCCGCAGCGACCGCATCGTCACCCAATGCATCGGTCGCCAAAGTCGGGCAATCGAACAATGAGTAGTCGAATGCCGGATCATCAGGATAGCCGTCATAGGTTGCGTCGCCGTCACCAGCCGTCGAGTCCCAACGGATACATGCTTCCGTCGAATCTGTGACGACGCCATTGATAAACCGGCCGACATGTCCCGTGTTGAGGCGAATGCCGCGGCCCGGGTCAGCTACTCGGGTCGTCGATACGATCGTGAAGTTTGCAATCGTCGGATCGGTCGGCAACGTGGCGCTGCCAGCGTTTGACATTTCGAAGCCGTTATCGCCCCTGCCGTCCCGTTGTTTGACGATCAGGTATTGAACGTTGCCGTTCCAGCCGAGATCAGTGTCGAGCGAATCGTCGTCATTGCCGGTCAGAACGATGTGCTTGAGATCGACCGTGCCGCCGAACATCTCGATACCATCATCCGAGTTGTTGTGGACCTGGACGTAGTCCACCACCGTTGTCGATCCGACGCCCCCGAAGGTAATGCCGTTCAATTCATTGCCCGGCGAAACCGGATTGCCGGCGAATTTCACCTGCACATGCATCAGACGTCCGCTGTCGTCCGTCGTATCGCCGCCGCCAAAGCTGGCTTCCGGCGCTGTCACGCCTTCGACCACGTTGGAGCAGGACGAGCCCAATACGCCGGTCAAACATTCGCTGATCGGCGCCTGGCCAAGAATGACAAGGCCGCCCCACTCGCCTGTTGAGTCAAGACGCGTGCTCTTGAAAGCCGCTGCCGTCTGGAGGTCCTGTTCAGACGTCATCACGACAGGGTTCTGCATCGTGCCATTGGCGAAAATGCGCGATCCACGATTGACAACGAGGTAGTCGCTGCCGGTGTTGCCGAAGATCGTTGTTCCCGGCTCGATGACAAGGTCAGCAGCAACGCCGCCAACAGCTAAGCCGTCAAAGCCGGTGTCGATGCCAATATTCACACGGCCCAAAAGCTCATAGTGATTGTTGCGGGTGAGCGTCAGGTCGGTCTTGTCACCCGCCGTAATCTCGCAAACCCGTTTGCCGGCCAAAGTCGTGCCAGTGTCGCTGGTGCCTGACGGACAGCCCGGATCGGAGAACAATGCGAACGTCCAACCGGTCGCCCAGTTGTTGGTTTCCGTTTCATTCGGACCAAAGGCGCCGAGATAATCCGTATCTTCGAAGAACGCGTCGACCAGCGTGAGATCGGCTGCCGTCGCGCCCGGCGATACTTCCATGGCGCCCGCTTGGTAGTTAGCGGTGATTGTGGCGCCCGTGGTTTTGTTGTTCACATCCGCTGCAATTGCAGCGTCGCCGAGCGGGTCCGTCGAGTTCGTTGGGCAGTCGAACGAAACCGAGAAGAATGCAGGATCGTCGGGGTACCCGTCATAGGCGCCGTCGCCGTCGCCCGCCGTTGAGTCCCAACGCAAGCATTCTTCCGTCGAGTCAACGATCACGCCGTTATAAAAACGACCGACATGACCAGTGTTGACACGAATGCCGCGGCCTGCGTCAGCCGCGCGAGTCGTTGATACGATTGTGAAGTTCGCGATCGTTGGATCGGTCGGTAGTCCGGGGTCGCCGGCGTTCGACATTTCAAAGCCATTGTCGCCGCGACCGTCAGCCTGAGCGACGATGAGATATTGCACCCGGCCGTTCCAGCCAAGGTCAGTGTCGAGCGAATCGTCATCGTTTCCGGTCAGCACGATATGCTGAAGATCAGCGGTGCCGCCGAACATTTCGATGCCGTCGTCCGAGTTGTTGTGAACCTGGACGAAGTTGATTTCCGTTAATGAGCCGACGCCGCCGAAGGAAATACCGTTCAATTCGTTGCCAGGTGAAATCGGGTTGCCGGCGTATCGAACCTGGAAGTAGCGCAGCGTACCGCTGTTGTCGGTCGTAATCCCGCCGCCGAAGCTGGCTTCGGGCGCCGTCACGCCTTCGATCACGTTAGAGCAAGACGGCGTGCCGAAGACGCCGGTCATGCATTCGCTGATCGGCGCGCGGCCGAGAATAACAAGTCCGCCCCATTCGCCTGTCGAATCCGGACGGTTCACTTCGCCGGCTTCAAGGTCGGCGCGGCTGGTCATGACGATCGGCGCGCTCTCTTCGCCCGCAGCTTCGATCCGCGAGCCGCGATTGACGACCATGTAATCGCTGCCGGTTTCGCCAAAGATGGTAACGCCCGGCTCGATTGTCAGAACAGCCGGATCGCCGCCCGCCGCCGTGCCGTCAAATCCAATATCAACGCCAACATTGACGCGGCCGTCGAGGCGGTAAAGGACGGACAAGCCGTCACCGTCAGTATCTTCGAATTCCAAAGTGAGGTCCGATAAGATTGTGCCTGCGACATCACAAACGACGCGGCCCGCGACATCACCGCTTTGCGTAAACCCGGACGGGCAAACATCTGCGGAAACACCGCCGCCGCCGCCACCGCCGCCGCCGCCGCCCGGAGGCGTGCCCGGGGCCGAGGCGCCCGGAGACGCGATTTCTTCACCTTGTGTACAAGCAGCGAGTAAGACCGCCGCCCCGCTGGCGAGTAAAAGCGAGCGGAATTGATTAGCCATTGCCATAGAGAACATCCCCATACGTTGCTGGCGCAAAACGAACCACGACACCGGTCTCCCCGACCGGCACACGCGAGCCCTCTAAGGTCCGAGCGTGAAGTCGGAATGACGGTATTGTTGCAGATTTATGAAATCAGGCGCGGCGCGACCCCAACGCTAATGCACGCAGTGCGTATGCTGACCATTAGCCATTTGTTTACTAATCGCAATTCACGACGCTGGTAAACAGACATGTTTTTGCAGCGGTCGATGACTTGGACGCGGCCTTGGCGATTCGAGTCGGACCCGTCGAAGATGTCAGATTTTGCATTTTTGACCGATCCGCTGACTGCTGGCCGGCATGTGCGCAATCGTTGCGCACGGACCAGAAGGCCGCCCAGGCGCACTCCGTGCGATTAGGTTAACTTCCTAAATTCAAAAGGTTTTTCGCGGTTTTCCCGGCTCATGACGCCGGAGATAAACCTCCCCTTAATCCTTAATGCGCACCCCGTGCACTTTTTTGTTGACAGTTTTATGACATCATGACAGTTTTACGACAGTCACCAAATATGGCGGCAAAAACAAAAACATAAAAGGAGCCGGATAATGAAGAAGTTAGTGATAAGCGCAATATTTGCGGCAACGGCGGCGGCTGGGGTGAACAATGCGATCGCGGGCGACGACGGCTTTGGCCTGTCGCCGGAAGCCTGTGAAGAATCGGTGGCCTATTTCCTTGAGGACCGTCTCTACAATTCAACGTCGGCGCGGATCGAACTTGACGGCGATCCCTACCGGGTCATGGTCAGCCTTCAAAGCGGCGACATGGAAGCGTGGGCGCAAGACATTAGAGTGAAATCACGGCTGCCGGGCGGGTCCTGGTCGAGCTATCAAGCGCACACGGTGATCTTCAAAGACACGCGGCCGATTGCGCTGGACGTTGACGTTTCATCGTTCTCGCCGATCTAACCAAAAAATACTCAACGCGATATCGAAAAACGCCGGCTTTTAAGCCGGCGTTTTTTGCATCGGGTGTTGTCTCTATTGAAACGCTTATTCGCCGTCAAAACAGAAGGTCTGCAAGCCGCTTTCTATGATAGGCGGCGTCGCCATAAAGCGCAGCATGCCAGGCGGCGCGGCGGCGATAAAGCTGCGCGTCGCAATCATAGGTGAACCCGAAACCCCCATGGAACTGGATTGACCGATCAGATGCGTAGGTAAGCGCAGTATCGGCCGTCGCCTTCGCCATACGCGTTGCAATCTCGCCAGTTCCCTGATCGCCAAAGCTGTGCGCGGCGGCGTAAAGGTGCGAGCGCGCCTGTTCATATTGTAGATAAGCGTCAACGGTCGGGTGCTTTAGCGCCTGATAAGAGCCGATAGTTTTGCCGAACTGCTTGCGGGTCTGCAGATAGTCCACCGTGTAATCGATGACCGCCTTTGCGCCGCCGCAAGTTTCCGCCGCTGACAAGAGACTGCCGACAAGATGAAGATGATCGAGCGCTGCTTTCACCCGGCCCGTTTCAAACAAGGCGCTTTTTTCAACGCTGACGCCATTGAGGGTCAACGTAAATGAGCGTTTGGTTTCATCGATCACCGTTTCACGCCGCAAGGCGCCGCTTGGAAGCGCCTCCTTTTCCACAAGAACCAAAGCCGGCGCCTCATCCATCAGTACAGACACAATGATATAGTCAGCCGCTTCCGCATCACACACCAGATGCTTAACGCCGCTAAGACTGACCTTGTCGCCTTCGATAGTCGCTCGCGCTGAGATCTTAGACAAATCCCAATGGCCGTCGCCTTCCATCAGCGCGAGCGTCGCAACCGCGCCGGCGGTGAGTTTTGGCAACAGCTTTTCCTTCTGCGCGTCTGTCCCCGCTGCAAGGACCGCCTGCGCCGCCAGCGTCGTCGACAAAAACGGGGACGCCATCATCGCAGTCCCCATCTGCTCCATCACCGGCACGACTTCTGCTATGGATAATCCAACGCCGCCATAGTCCTCGGGCACGGCAATCGCCAGCCAACCAAGCTCGACGATTTCTCGCCAAACACCGGCATCATATCCCCGATCATCCATCAGGAGTTCCCGAACGCTTTCGATCGACGATTTTTCGCGGCAGAAATTCGTAGCGACTTCTAACAAGTCCGCCTGTTCTTCGCTGAGGCCAACCCTGCCGAAGTCCCGGTCAATCGCTGCGCCAAAAGTCTCCGTCATTCTTCCTTCCCTCGCAAAACGTTGTTTGCGGATTTGCTGCGCTTATTTCGGCAGGCCGAGCACATGTTCGCCAATGATGTTGCGCTGGATTTGCGACGTGCCGCCGCCGATGGTCGCTGAAAACGCATTAAGATAAGACCGCGACCAAAGACCATTATCCACGGCCTCAGGGTCATCGACATAGTAAGCGGCTCTTGAGCCGAGCATGGTCATGGCGAATTCACTCGCGCGCCGGACAAACTCGGTCATCATGAGTTTTCCCGAAAGCGGCAACGCCATCGGATTGTCCTGAACAAGGGGCGCTACTTTCCCGCGCTCCTGACAGAGCTTCAGACTCTGCGCTTCGATCATCAATTCAACCAGCTTATCGCGCATCACCGGATCATCGAGCACAGGCGCGCCGTCGCGTTTCACCCGCCGCGCCAGTTCGACAACTTCGAATGCGTCAAAGGGCGTCAGCACATAACCGCCTGCCTGGCCGCCCCTTGCGCCGCGTTCATATTCAAGGGTCCGCATGGCGATCATCCAGCCCTCGCCTTCAGCGCCCATGAGATCGCTCGCGGGAATGCGCGCGTCGGTGAAGAATGTTTGAGTAAACCCGTATTCGCCGGTGAGTTTACGGATGGGCGTTGTTTCAACGCCGGGAATTTTCATCGGCGCCAAGAAAAAACTGAGACCGGCATATTTGTTTGGCGCATCAGGATTGGTGCGCGCCAGGAGGATCATGTATTTGGCGTAGCTTCCGAGCGTTGTCCAAATCTTTGACCCATTGAGTACATATTCGTCGCCATCGCGGACGGCTTTCAGTTGCGCATTACCGAGATCGGATCCATTTTCCGGCTCTGAAAAACCCTGACACCAAATATCTTCCGCTGACAGAATACCTTTAAGATACTTCTTTTTGTTTTCTTCAGAGCCGATGTCGAGCAGCAAGGGACCCGTCCAGTTAAGGCCAATGGCATTGAGCATAATCGGCGCATTATGCCGACGCATCGCCGCCGTCGCCGCGCGTTGAAACTTATCACCAAGACCGCCGCCGCCATACTCTTTCGGCCAGGCGGCGCCAAGGTAACCCGCTTCATAGACTTTGCGTTGCCAATCACGCAGATAGTCAAACTGCTGGTCTGTCCCCACTTCCATGAATGTGAGCGGCGTCATGAAGCCGGGATCGGGATTGACGTTTTCGCGGAACCATGCGTCTGCGCCCGCTGCAAATTCATCAAGCTCTTTTTGATCGACGGTCGTCACCGGCCTCTCCATTCGCTAGCGTTGTGCGTCAAATGACTTGCCCAAACTGCAACGCAGCGGCGCATATTCTCGCCTCGCGCTATTCTACTTCTTTGCTGCGCCGCCTTCAAAACTTATTGGCAGCGCACCTTCGATGCGGGCGGCGGCGCCTTCAAGACGGTCTGCCAGTCTTTCAATTCTCTGCTCTGCTTCAGATGGTTTGGTTTTATCGGGCGCGGCGGCGCTCGCCATCACTAACCGCACCAGCTGACGCGAAAAATTTCTGACTTCTCGCTTGCGCCCGGTGATCTCGATCGTGCGCATGGCGTATTCAAGGCCGCCATAAAAAATATCCCGCAGCACCCAGGGACTGTAGCCTTCATCAATATCCCCGCGCCAAACGCCGTCGCGCACGACGCTGTCGAAAATTGCAACATATCGCTTGTTCATCTCATAGACCGGACCGCCGGCTCGGGACTCAATGTGCCGATCAATGCTCAGCAACAGTTCAAGAATGCGCCGCCCTTCGATTGCGCTTTTAAGATGATGATATGCGAGAAATTCCAGCTTCTCTTCTGTGGTCTTTGAGTTGCTGACGCCGCTTTGCGCGCTTTCTGTCAGCTGGTCGTAAAAGCGCGCAATGACGCCGCCGGCCAAGGCTTCCTTGTTGTTGAAATATAGATAGACAGTGCCCTCAGCGACGCCGGCCGCGCTCGCAATGTCTGACATGGTGGATTTCGCAAAGCCCCTGGTTGCGAACATGTCATAGGCGGCGCTGACAATCGCCCCTTCTTTTGACTCAACGCGCTCGCGTCTGGTCGTCGCGCTCACGGGCCGACTGGACGCGCGTTTGCCGGCTGCTTTTTTTGCGGACACTCTCGCCATGAGCTTGATGGTTGCCTCGCATTGGGCGCTGCGGCGCGCAGCATATTGGCTAGCGATGCTTGACATTGCAGCCATGAGTGATACTCATATAAAGTGAGTTTTACTTCATTTCAATCGCGATAGCAAGCCGCCCCCCTTGTAAAGGCGCGCCTTCGCGCAGATCGACGCTCGATGAGGATTGCGGGACCGTGCCCGGAAAGGAAATCAGGATTGGCGGCGCCAGCGGCTATTGGGGCGAAAGCGCCATGGCGACGCCGCAACTGTTGAAAGCAGGCGGGCTCGATTTCATCGTTTTCGATTATCTCGCCGAAATCACCATGTCGATCATGGCGCGGGCCAAGGCAAAAGACCCCAATGCCGGCTACGCCACAGACTTCATCACCGCCGTCCTTAAACCCAATCTCAAAGAAATTGCGGCGCAAGGCGTAAAGCTCATCGCCAATGCCGGCGGCGTTAATCCAAAAAGCTGCGCCAACGCCGCGCGGGCGGCGATCGCCGATGCTGGTCTTGATTTGAAAGTCGCTGTCATCACCGGCGATGATCTGATGGCCGGCAAATACGACATTGCCGCAACTGCGCCTGCGGAGATGTTTACCGGCTGCGATTTTCCGGACCCTGAGAAAATTACCTCAATCAACGCGTATCTTGGCGCGTTCCCGATTGCAAAAGCGCTTGAGGCCGGCGCTGATATCGTCATCACAGGACGCTGTGTCGACAGCGCCGTTACCCTTGGCGCATGCATTCATGCGTTCGGCTGGAAGCACGATGACTGGGACCTCCTCGCCAGCGGCTCCTTAGCGGGACATATTCTTGAATGCGGGCCCCAAGCGACCGGCGGCAACTTCACTGACTGGGAAGACGCCGGCGACATCGCAAATATCGGCTATCCGATTGGTATTGTTTCCGCTGATGGTTCCTTCGCTGTCACCAAACCGGAAGGGACCGGCGGGATCGTGAATGTCGGCGCCATATCGGAGCAGATGCTTTACGAGATCGGCGATCCGCAAAGCTATCTCCTGCCTGACGTAGTGTGCGACTTTTCTGAGGTCGAAATCACTCAGGAAGCCGAGGGCCGCGTTCGCGTGTCGCCCGCAAAAGGCCGCCCTGCTCCCGACAGTTACAAGACTTGCCTTACCTATCAGGGCGGTTTTCGCGCCGGGATGTTGCTTTCTTTCTGCGGTTTCAACGCTGATAAGAAAGCCCGCAAGTTTGCTGAGGCAGCCTTTCAGCGAGCGAGAAATACCTTCAGGCAATTTAATGCGGGCGACTTTACGGAAACCAGCATCGAGGTCTTGGGGGCCGAAAGTCAGTATGGTGATTATGGAGATGTAGACAGCGCCCGCGAAGTCGTTCTCAAGATTGCCGCCAAACATCCGGAAGCAATGGGCGCGGGCCTTCTCCTGAAAGAACTCGCAGGGCTCGGCCTTGCAACGCCGCCCGGTCTTTCTGGTTTCTCTGGCGGACGCCCAAAGCCGTCGCCAGTGTTGCAGCTCTTCTCCTACCCCACCCCAAAGGCCGACATAGACATCACCATCGACATCGAAGGCAAGGTTGAAATCTTCCGCGATAAGCCGGGAACGTCGTCGAGCGGTGATACAATAGAGCGCCCCGCGCCGCCGGCGCTCGAAACTACCGCAGACATGGAAACTGTGCCGTTAATCAAGCTTGCCTGGGGCCGCTCAGGCGACAAGGGCGATAAAGCCAATATCGGCGTCATCGCCCGCAAACCTGAATACCTTCCTTACATCTGGACGGCGCTCACTGAACGGTCTGTCGCCGAACGGTTCGCGCATTTCATCGAAGGCGGCGCTGACGAAAGCAAAGTCCACCGTTACTTTCTGCCCGGATCCAACGCCATCAATTTTCTCGTCGATGATGTCTTGGGCGGCGGCGGCGTCGCCTCATTGAGGAACGATCCCCAAGGCAAAGCCTATGGGCAGATCCTGCTCGCCCATCCGATCCCTATTCCCGCGTCACTAGCGAAAGCAGTTTCATGACGGTCTTTCAGACAAAGGTGAACCCATCATCTGATGCGTTCCAGCAAAACCGCGCTGACATGACGGCGCTTGTTGAAAAGCTTAGCGAGCTAAACGCGCGGGCGCCGGCGATATCAGCAAAGCGGAAGGATCGCTTTGAGGCGCGCGGTCAATTATTGCCGCGTGAACGTCTTGCCCGCCTGCTCGACCCGGGCATGCCCTATTTCGAGATCGGCAATCTCGCGGGATATCTTCTCGATACGGACAATGAAGAAAAATCGATCCCCGGCTCGACGATCATGTCGGGCGTTGGTTTTATCAATGGCGTTCGCTGCGCGATTGTGAATGATGATAGCGGCATAAAAGCCGGCGCCATGACGGTTGGCGGCGGCTATCGCCTCCGCCGCGCGCAGGAAATCGCCCTGAAACAAAACCTTCCCTTCATTCATCTTGTTGAGAGCGCGGGCGGCGACTTGATGAACTACACTGTCGAAGGATTTCTCGCCGGCGGCACTTTGTTCGCTAATCTGGCGCGGCTCAGCAAAGCCGGCCTGCCTGTCATTGCCATCCTGCACGGGTCATCAACCGCCGGCGGCGCTTACATGCCCGGCATGTCCGACTATGTCGTCGCCGTAAAAGGCCGCGGCAAGGCGTTTCTTGCCGGACCGCCCTTGTTGAAAGCAGCCACCGGCGAGATTGCAACGGAAGAAGAACTGGGCGGCGCCGAGATGCATGCCTCAGTGTCGGGGCTCGCTGAATATCTCGCCGAGGACGACGGCGAAGCTGTTTTGATGGCGCGCGAAGTCATAGACCGCCTCGGCTGGAACCGACGCTGCCCGTCGCCGCCGCGAAAAGACTATTCTGAACCCATATACGACCCCGACGAACTGCTTGGCATTGTGCCGGCGGATTACAAAAAACCTTACGACGTCCGCGAAGTCATCGCGCGGGTCGTTGATGGTTCTGATTTTTCTGACTTCAAACCGCGCTATGGCGTTTCAACGGTTTGCGTCAATGCAGAAGTCTTCGGTATGCCTTGCGGCATCATCGGCAATAACGGCCCGATTGACCCTGACGGCGCAACGAAAGCTGCGCAATTCATGCAGCTTTGCGATCAGGCGCAAACGCCGCTTGTCTTCCTGCAAAACACCACCGGCTATCTGGTCGGCAAGGAATATGAACAACGCGGCATGATCAAACATGGATCAAAAATGATTCAAGCCGTCACCAATGTCAGCGTACCGCGGATTACGTTCATGATTGGCGCAAGTTATGGGGCCGGCAATTATGGCATGTGCGGGCGCGGCTATGATCCCGACTTCTGCGTGACCTGGCCGAACGCATCGACAGGCGTCATGGGCGGCGAGCAGGCAAGCCAAGTGATGACCATCGTCGCCGAGGGCCGCGCTGAGAAAGCCGGAACCGAGGTCAATCGCGAACAGCTTGCGATGCAGGAAAAGATGCTGACGCATATATTCAATCATCAATCCGGCGCCTTTTACACATCCGGCCATCTGCTGGACGACGGCATGATCGATCCGCGCGATACGCGAAAGACACTCGGCTTTCTCCTGGCGACGGTCTGGGAGGCGCGCAACAGAACGGTGACGCCGAACAGCTTTGGCGTCGCACGGATGTAAAGGGATTGATAATGACTGAACTTCCCGACGCCAAGAACCTCATTCTCGATTTCGACAAGGGTTGGCTGACGATATGGCTGAATACGCCGGAAAACCGTAACGCGCTTTCAGAAGAAACAGTTGGTGAACTGACGGCGGCGCTCAACGCGGTTCGCAATGACCGTACAGTCCGCGGCGTTACGCTACGCGGCAAGGGCGGCGTCTTTTGCGCCGGCGGCGATCTTAAAGGGTTCATGAAATCTCTTGCGGGCGACTTAACCCACGACGAGGCCGCCGCCATGAACAGGAAAGGCGGCGAGCTCTTCGCGCTGATCAACACCATGCCGCAAGTTGTTATTGCGCTGGTTGAAGGCGCAGCGATCGCCGGCGGTCTCGGCATGGTCTGTTGCGCAGACGTCGTTGTCGTAACAAAAGACGCAAAGTTTTCCCTTACCGAAACCCAACTCGGCATCGCGCCCGCGCAGATCGCGCCTTATGTCGTTCATCGTCTTGGGCTTACCACCGCACGGCGCTTGATGCTCACCGGTGCGCGGTTTGAGGGCGAAGAGGCTACGCGCTATGGCCTTGCTGACTTTGTCGCGGACGACGCAGCGGGGCTCGACGCCATCGAAGCCGGCATCAAAAAGTCAGTAACGCGCTGCGCCCCAGGCGCCAACGCCACCACTAAAGAACTTGTACTGGCGGCAACACATCTTGAACCTGAACCCATGCGCAAGCTCGCCGCAGATCGCTTTGCGACGTGTTTGCTTAGCGATGAAGGCCGCGAAGGCATCAAGGCCTTCGTTGAAAAACGCAAGCCGTATTGGGCGGAAGGGAACGACACGCCATGACCGAAGCAACGCCGTTCCAAAGCATCCTTGTCGCCAATCGCGGCGAAATCGCATGCCGCGTCATGCGCACCGCAAAGGCTCTCGGCCTACGGACGATCGCGGTATATTCCGAAGCGGACGCGGGCGCGCCCCATGTCCAAATGGCTGATGACGCGTTTTTTCTTGGGCCCGCGCCGGTCGCTGAGTCTTATCTTTCCATTGACCGGATCGTCGCAGCCATTAAGGCGACAAAGGCCGAGGCGGTGCATCCGGGTTACGGCTTCCTTTCTGAAAATGCTGAGTTCGCAAAAGCCTGCGAAGAAAATGGCGTCGTTTTCATTGGTCCCAATATCGAAGCCATCGACATCATGGGCGACAAGGCAAAATCCAAACGTCGTATAATCGACGCCGGCGTGCCCTGCATCCCCGGTTACCAGGGAGAAGACCAATCGGATGCAACGCTGATTGCAGAGGCCAAGGACGTCGGCTTTCCGTTGATGGTGAAAGCGGCGGCGGGCGGCGGCGGGCGCGGCATGCGCCTTGTCCATGACGCGACTAGCCTGCCCGACGCCATCAGACTGGCGCGCAGCGAAGC
>JANQOV010000061.1 GCA_028285645.1 Hyphococcus sp. | reverse complement strand
ATTACCGGCGCGGATGCGCAAGCCGCCGCGGGTTACGACGCCTATGTCAAATCGTTTTTGAGTTATGGCGCTGATATTCGCGACCTCTTTGCTGTTGCCGACACGGCGCCAGGGTCGGCGTTGATCAACGCCCACGCCGCAGCCCTTCACCTTGCCTTTGAAGGCGCAGAGGGCTGGCGCGCGGCGCAACCATACTTGACGCGCATGCGCATCGCCGTTCGGGGCGCAAGCGAGCGCGAGCGCCTGTTTTGCGCCGCTGTCGATGCCTGGGAGGCGCTTGACTATAAGCGAACACTGGCGCTCTTGGACGAACTCACGGTGCGCTGGCCGGCGGATCTGTGCGCCGTTAAATGGGGCCAGTATCACGCCTTTAACGCCGGCGACCAAAAGGCGCTTTTGCGTTTTGGCGAGCGCGCGGCGATTGTTCACGAAGACGCGCCCTACACCCACGGTCTTCTCGCCTTTGCCCTTGAGCAGAATCATCGCCTCCGTGAAGCTGAAGACGAAGGTTTGCGCGCCACCGAAATAGCCATTGACGACGCCTGGGCGCAACATGCGGTGGCGCATGTGATGGAGACCGAACACCGCGCCCGCGATGGCGCGCGCTGGCTTGATCACTGCGCGCACACTTGGGAGCGCAAGGGCGTTTTCATCCGCGATCACAATTGGTGGCATGCGGCGCTGTTTCGTCTTTCGCTGGGCGAAGAAGAACGAGCGCTCGCGATTTATGATGAGCGCCTGTGGGGCGCATGGCCGGAATTTCCGCAAGAACAGATCGGCGCCGTTTCAATGCTCTGGCGTCTTGAGATGCGCGGGCTTGATGTCGGCGACCGCTGGGGCCCCGTGGTTGAGCAGGCGCGCGCCCGCGCCGGCGAGCACCTCTTTCCATTTCACGATTTGCATTACTTATATGCGCTGGCCCGCGCGGGCGCGCCAGGCGAGGCGGACGAGTTTTTTGAAACCCTGACGCAAAAAGCGCAATCAGCATCGGACCCCGTCTGGCTCGATGTCGCATTGCCGGCGGCGGCGGCAGTAAAAGACTTTGCACAGTCCCGCTATGAAAACGCCGAAGCTGCATTGGGGCCGGTTATGCCGCAACTCCATCGCGTCGGCGGCAGTCATGCGCAGCGGCACCTTTTTGTTGAAGTGCTCGACGCCTGCCGCAAAGCGACCGTTGTCTCCTTACGCTCGGCGCAATAACAATTTGTGATGGCGGAAAACTAACGAGCGATTTTGAGCCGCTGCTTGTCGAACGCTTTCAGGACCTGTGCGAGATCGTGGCCGCGTTTCAAAATCGCGCCAGTCATCGATACGATCTGGTAAGCGCCTTGCCGCCGCGCCAGTTTCGGGTGTTTTTCAATCCGGTAAATCGGCGCTTCTGAAGCGCGGCGGAAAACCGAGAAAACCGCTCGATCCTGCAGCGAATCAATGGCGTAATCGCGCCAGTCACCGGCGGCGACGAACTGGCCATAAACGCTTAAGATGCGGGTGAGCTCCGAACGGGAGAACGCAATAGGCTCCTTGAGCTTGGCCTTGCGGGGAACAGATTGAACAACACGCATCACCCATTAGTTTCGCCGGAGTTTGGTCAAACGGCAAGCCTTTCCCCAACGGGCGATGGTGCGGCGCCGCAACGCCCTGCTGCAGTCCTTAAAATAGCCTTAATTGATCCCTCAGGCCGCCCTATTCCACGGCCATCCTGCCAGCGTCGGATGGGCAAAGCGGCAGGAGTTTCCGGTTTTAACCATCGCCCCCAGCCCCCGGGGAGTCAGGCCTTTATTGTCCGTCCGACATTCTCGCCTTCCGACAAGTTGCGTAAAAATCGCCTCCGTTTGACGGGCGTAACGGCTTCATGAACCCGGTCATTTCGATCGCGCTGCCGGTCTTTGCGGTGATTGGCGTAGGCGCCGCCGCTGGCCGCTTCGGCTGGATGAAGGGCGCCGACGCGCAAATTCTCAACGCCTTCGTATTCCGCTTTGCGATGCCGGCGGCGTTGTTCAGTCTCACAGCGTCGACCGCGCCGCCGGGACCGGCAGACTTCGCAATCACCATCTCCTACGCCGTTGCGGCAACTGTGGTCATGGTTGCGTCATACTTTTTGTCAAAGCAGCTTTTTCATCTTTCAAACAAGGAAGCAGGCGGCCACGCCTTTACGTCGACGCTTGGCAATGCGGTCTTTCTCGGCTTGCCCATTGCGTTGTCGGTCGAAGGCTGGGGGCGGCCATTCGTCATGCTGATGCTCATCGAGGGCGTCTTTATTATCGCCATCGGCATGGCGCTTTTGTCGCAGGGCGGCGGCGCGCCGGGCGCATCACGCCTTAAATCAACGGCGATGCTGTTCGCCAAACCCTTTGGCAATCCTTTGGTGGCGGCGCCAGTGGCGGGCTTTATTTATTCCGCATCCGGACTGCCCCTACCGGAGGCTGTTGCATCGTTTTTCAACCTGCTCGGCCGTGCCGCCGGTCCAACCGCGCTCTTTTCCCTTGGGCTTTTTCTCGCCACCAACAAATTCCCCGCAGTCGGCGCCATTGCGGGCCGCGTCTCAGGCATCGCGATCGCCAAGCTTGCGGTTTTGCCGGCGATTGCCATCAGCCTTGCCATTGCGCTCGGCGTGCGCGACCCGCATCAGCTTGGCGCGCTTTCGCTTTTTACTGTCGTGCCGTCGGGCATCATCGCCTTTGTGACGGCCAGTCAGTTCAAGACCTATGTCATGGAAGCCGCGGCGGCGGTGAGCATCACAACGCTGATTTCGCTCGTGTCGATCTCAATTGTGCTAACGTTGTTTCTATAATTAATCTGTATAGTGATTAAATGCATGCGGCTGCATCACTTGCGTCGCGCCAACACTTTCTTCACCGCCTCAACCAAGTCTTCACGTGCAACGGCAAACTGCGCCTTCTGCTCTTCGCGCCATTCCGTATTGTCTTTGATCTGTTTGGAGAGCTCGGCGCCGCGCACCAGGTCTTTGATGGTCACTTCGCCGCGCCCGCGCTCGTCTTCCCCTTGAATGACAGCCACCGGCGCACGGCGCTTGTCGGCGTATTTGAGCTGTTTCGCAAAATTCGAGCCGCCAAGATAAACTTCCGCGCGCAGCCCCGCGTTTCGCAGCTCTGCAGCCATTTCCTGATAGGACGCCATCTGATCTTTCTCTAGCGCAAGGACGACGACCGGCCCAGCCGCTTCCGCTGCCGCCGGTTTTTTCAATTCCAGCGCTGCAAGCAATCGCGATACGCCAACGGAAATGCCGACCGCCGGCACTTCAACGCCTTTGAACCTTTTAACGAGGCCGTCATAACGACCGCCGCCACCCACCGAACCAAGCTGGACGGGACGGCCTTTTTTGTCCTTCGCCTCGAATGTCAGGTCAGCCTCGAAAACCGGCCCCGTATAATATTCAAGACCGCGAATGATCGAACAATCGATCGCGACGGCGTGGTTGTAGACTTCGGGAATTTGCCGGGAAATCTCGACCAGCTCCTCAACGCCGGCCTTGCCGCTTTTCGTTTCGCTGACAATGGCGTTGAGATTATCAAGGGTCGCCTTGTCATCGCCATCTACGGTGGACGTTAAAAAAGCAATCACTGCATCGATATTGTCGTCGGACAGTTTGACGCCTTCAGTAAAGTCGCCGCTTTCGTCTTTGCGCCCCGGCCCGAGCAGCAGGCGAACGCCCGCCTCCCCAAGGCGGTCGAACTTGTCCATGGACCGCATGACGTTAAGGCGCGTTTGCACGTCTCCTTCATCGGCAAGGCCAAGCTTTTCAAATAATCCGTCTACGATTTTTCGGTTGCTGACGCGAATGACAAAGTCCTCACGGAGAACGCCCGCAGCCTCAATGACCTCTGCGAACAGCACACACATTTCGGCGTCAGCATGGGGCGCGGGCGCCCCGACCGTGTCCGCGTCGCACTGGGTGAATTGGCGAAACCTGCCCGGTCCTGGCTTTTCATTGCGCCAAACAGGGCCAACCTGATAACGACGGAAAGGTTTTGGCAGAGCGTCAAAATTTTCAGCCACATAGCGCGCGAGCGGCGCCGTTAAATCATAGCGCAGGCTCATCCATTGTTCGTCATCATCCTGCAGGGAAAAGACGCCGGCGTTTGGCCGGTCCACATCGGGCAGGAACTTGCCCAGCGCGTCCGTATATTCAAAGGCCGGCGTTTCCAGAGGATCAAACCCATGGGCCTCGTAAACGGCGCTGATACGGGCAAGCATCTCGCGCTCCGCCACGAGCTCGTCGCCGGCGCGATCACGAAAGCCGCGGGGGACGCGCGCTTTGGGCTTAAATGTCTTTTGTTTTTTGGCCATCACTTCTTTTTTGCGAGCTTGCCGGGCGGTCTAACCGAAGCCGCGCCATCCGGCAACGCGCGGGGGCTTACTCACTCCTCCGGGCTCCAGTCGATTGGGTCGACTCGCAGGATTAAAATTGCCTCAAGCGGCACTTCTGCATCGAACGGCCCGCCCTCGCCGGTTTGCGCGGCACCGATCAAGTCAACCACGTCCATGCCGTCAACCACGCGGCCGAACACCGCATAGCCGGGGATGGGTCCGAGGTCAGTGACGCGATGGTCGAGGTCATCATTGTCCACAAGGTTCACAAACCATTGCGCCTGGGCGCTATCAGGACTGTCGCCGCGGGCCATGGCGACAGCGCCGCGAACGTTCTTAAGACCGTTGTCGCCCTCATAAGGGATCGGATCGCGCAAAGGCCGTTCGGTGAAGTAGCGCGAATAGCCGCCGCCCTGAATGACGCGGTCTTTGACCACCCGGTGAAACAGCGTGCGGTCATAGGTTCCGGCTTTTGCGTATTCGAGAAAATTGTCGACCGTCACGGGCGCTGCCTCGGCGTCGAGTTCGATAATGATGTCGCCCATGGATGTTTCAACTTTCGCGTGGCTTGCTGCTTCCGCATGGGCCGGCGAAAGGCTCGCGAGCAAACAGGCGGCGAGAAAAACCTCTATTCTGCGCATCAGTTTTTTCATTGCTTCTTACCCAGCTTTCATTTTGGTCTCGGCCGCTTCACTATGGTCCGGCCGGCGGCGGGCAAGCAAGCAGGTCCTTCCTGCCGATTGGAACGCTCAAATGTTGGACCACTTGATGTCGGACCATTTTGACGCCTGCGCCAGCTTTTTCGCCGTTTTCGCCGGACCAGACTCGCCTCCCGCCCCGCGCTCGATTAAACCCTAGTTTTTTCATCCATGCGTTTGCAGCTATCTGCTGGGGTTCACTAATAGACGTCAAACATTCACGTCGTCGTTCCACGTCATCCTGATGTGTTGATGGATGGGAACCATCAACAGGATCCAGGAGCGGCAAGTTCCGAGGTCACAGACTCTGGATCCCAGCTTTCGCTGGGATGACGGATAGAACGGCGCTGCATGAAGCGGAGATCGCATGTTCCACTCACCTTTCATTCCTGATCAGAGCAAAGCATACACCCTTCAGAGAAGTGGTGGATAACTATCCTATAGCCGGCGTTTGGGTGTATACTCGAGCCCGGCGCTGTCTGCTCGCTACGCTGGCGCAACATGTTGGACGTGTATGTATCACGCACTGCTGTGTGTCATGTAGGATACAAACAAGCGCACCATCTGGTCGATAAATTGTTCTTGCGTCATACCGGTTGGATTTTCCCGGACATAGTTTTCTATGTTTTTTAGTGTAGCAACAGTAATCACATGCAATGCGACATCCAAATCCTCAGCGGTAAAGTGTTTTTGGTGTTGCTCCATGAAGCTGCGATTCGTGATGTGCATGAACTTTTCAAGACCAAATCCTTCTGTATTCTTGTTTTGAATTTGCAGTTTTTCGGGCAACGTATAAAGAACAAATTCGTTTTCTTGAAAAATCTCCAAAAGGGTTAGATTGATTCTCCGACTAGCCTCCTCAAGAGGCGCCTCCAACATTTCATGCAGCGTTTTTCTCGCCTTCACAGCCGCGCGCGAAATCGTTCTTTCGACGAGTGAACTTGCTATTGCCTCTTTGTCTTGGAAATATTGGTAAAGAGACCCAATGCTCACTCCGGCCACTTCGGCAATGCGGTTCGTGTTGGCTTGTTCGTAGCCCTCTTCCAGCATAATTTTCTCTGCAGCTTCCAAGATGGCGTCGGCTGTGATTTTCGCACGCTGCTGAACTGGCTTTTTGCGTCGCATTTGGTTCTTTCTCCGCTCCCTATTCTTGTTGTGCAAATTGGAAATCCAACTTTGCTTTATCCAACGCCTTTTTGGAGGCGCTCTGCTTTTTGCATTCGCCTGCGCCCAGTTTTCGTCGTCAAATCGGTAGTTTATCATATGATGAGCCGATCACGCAAAAATTGTGGGCGGTGAACGCCGGTAACGTTAACTGGATTGCAAATGCCCGTTGACAAACCTGAATCAGCAAAAAGGGTAGCGCACTATTTGCGCCTTATGAAGAGCGTAGCAAATCTATTGGAATCGCCAAGTCCATTTAACGCACCGAGCGCTACCGATATTTGAAAACCACTCTTCTAGGAAAATGTCGTCAGACAAAAGTGCATTGAACTCGTCAGTTTCACGTATTGCGCATTATCTCCGCCACAACCTGGTTTCGGTAAGGGCGAGCTCAGTTGATCATATTATTTTCCGGTGAAAACGGGACTTCTCTTTTCTAAAAAAGCGTTGACAGCTTCTTTGTGATCGGCGGTCTGTCGGACGATCGGATTTAAATCTACTTCGAGGCGTTCTGTGTCTGCGATGCTGGCGCCGGCATGCACCATGCAGGATTTCAATAACGCCAGCGTCGCCGGCGGTATCGCGTCAAACGTTTTCGCCAATGCTATCGCTTTTTCAAGGCACCGACCTGGCTCTGCAAGGTGATTTATCAACCCGAGCTGAACCGCTTTTTCTCCGCCAAATGTCTCGCCCGACAGCAAAAGCGCGCGTGCTTTGCCGTGACCAATTTTTTGCGGCAATGTCCAAAGCAACCCTGCATCAGCGATAAGACCGGCTTTGAAAAAAGCGCAGGAAAATTCACTTGCCGCGCTTCCGATCGCTATGTCGCATGCGCTCGCTAAAGACACGCCTGAATTGAAGCAGCGCCCCTCAATGGCGGCGATCACAGGTTTGCCGCCCTTTATTATGGTCTGGGCGAGGGCTGACCCGGCCGAAACACGTTCGCGGACCTTAATGGCGGACTGGAGGCCACCGCTTAACTCGGACGCTTCACTTCCAGCGCAAAAATGCTCTTGGGACCCCGTCAAAACAATGGCTCTGCTCGGGTCAGCCACATCGAAAAGTTGCTGAAATGCTCTTGTCAAAGACAAACGCATCTTTACAGAAAAAGCGTTTCCGCCTTCTGCATCATTCATCGTAACGACAGCAACAGAACCCTCGCGGCTGATCTTTACGATATCTTTTTCGGCTGTCGCTTCTTGCATGAATAACCCTTGCCGCGTCAGTTCTTACTGACCCTTAAAAGCGGGTTTGCGTTCTTCAATATGCGTATTCGTTGCTTCGTTGTGGTCATGCGTGCGAGCCAGCATAGACGCATACTCAAGCTCAGCGTCTATCGTCGACTCTATCGTTGCTGTACGGAATGCATGCGCCGCCTTCGTTAAAGCCATGCTCATTGGCGGGTTTTCGATAAGCTTTTCTGCTACGGCAATGGCGACGTCAAGCGCTTGGCCAGGCGCTGCGATTTTATCTACGAGACCAATTTGAGCCGCCTCTTTTCCATCGACTTCAATTGCTAAAGACATCAACTCCCGCGCTTTCGTCATGCCGATCTTTCTCGGCAGCGTCCAAAGAATACCTGTGTCGGGAATGAGGCCCACGCGCAAAAAGGCTGCACAAAAACGAGCATTTGAAGCGCTAACCAAATAATCTGCGGCAACAGCAAGGGATAGTCCCATACCAAATGCAATGCCTTCAACCGCAGCGATAACAGGCTTTGCGCCGCCGACGATGTCGCGAACGGGCGCGCAGGTTTCTTCGACGATCTGCCGCGTCTCCAACATGGATCGCTTCGCCATTTCAGAGACATCCGCGCCGGCGCAGAAGTGACCAGCATTTCCTGTAAGGATGATTGCGCGCGCAGCAAGTTCATCCGTCATCAGATTATGGATCGTCCGCGAGAATTGTCGTCGCATGCGCCGGTCCAGCGCATTGCGTCGCTGCGGTTTATTCAGTGTGATAATCGCGATAGCGCCCTTTCGCGTTAGCTGAATGCAATCCTCGTCGCTGCTACCGTTCACAACAAGCTTCCCATCAATTCCCGACAAACACCGGTTTCCGTTTCTCCAGGAATGCGGCAACAGCCTCCTGATGGTCCTGGCTGTTTCGAAGCAGCGGTTGCAGATTGATTTCCGTCTCTATCGCTGAATCAAAAGTATCAACCCCTGTCGCAAGCGTTGATTTCAAGTGTGCTAAAGCCAGCGGAGCCATTTCGGCATAACATTCTGCAACTTTTAGCGCGGCTGGCAGCGCCTTATCCGGATCGGCCGCCTCGTTGGCGAACCCCAGCTCCAAAGCTTCCTGGCCATCAAACACTCTGGAACTCAGCATGAGTTCGCGCGCCTTTCCACCGCCCACTCTTTGAGGAAGGCTCCAGAAAAGACCGGTATCCGGCAAGAGGCCGACCTTGCCGAAAGCGCAACAGTATCGCGCCGTTTTGGACGTCACGATGTAATCACATGCCGCAGAAAGGGATAAGCCCGCCCCCATAGCAACGCCCTCCACCGCCGCGACAATCGGTTTGGGGCCTGAGACCATAAGCTTAAATACTTCAAGCGGCAGTCTACTGTGCAGGCGCGCGCCGAGCGTGGTGCGGTCTTGCATCTCGCTAATGTCTCCCCCGGCGCAAAAATTTTGCTCGACGCCGGTCAGAACAATTGACCGGCAGCGATCTTCATAATGCATAAGATGGTGTAGCCGGTCATAGAGCTGTTGGCGCATGGCGAGACAAAACGCATTGCGCCGTCGGGGATAGTTCAGCGTAACGATCGATACTCTTCCCTCAGCGCGCAACAGCACCATATCGTCCGGTTTGTGAGATTCCTCATTCATGTGTCAAAGCTGAGAGGCAAAATTTGCTCAACCTTTTTTCTTTTTTGTCAAGAAGGCGTCTATCCGGTCTTTGTAGTCCGGCCCGCGCCCCTCATAAGTGTAGACTTCATGCGCCAGCCCTGCTGAGAGCGGCAAGCCATCTGTTTCCAGCAGCAGTTTCTTGTTTGCACGGAGGCAAAACCAAGAGTTTTCCAGTGCTTTGTGGGCGAAATCCAACACGCTTTCATCGAAACTGTCTTCAGCGTAACAGTAGTTTGCCAGGCCCATCTCAAACGCCTCTTTGCCTGAATAGGTTCGGCAAGTGATCATCATTTCTGTCGCCTTGGCTTGCCCTATTCTTCTCGGCAGACGTTGGCTCAATCCCCATATTGGCGTAAGGGCCCATTTTGCGTGGGTATCCGCGAATTTTGCATTGCTGGAAGCAAGAATAATGTCGCCGGCGAGCGCCAATTCCAGCGCTCCCGTATAACAATATCCGTGCACGGCTGACATTACCGGTTGCGGCAGGTTTGCGAGCCGCTGGATAACGCGTGCTTGAAAATGCGGCTCCGGAAGCGTTTCGCCGGCGGAAATATCTGCAAGATCGTGGCCGGCTGAAAAGCACCGACCGGCGCCCCGAATAATAACGCAGCCGACATCATCCGCTTGACGCTCAATTTTAGCAAGATGGCTGGCAAGCTCTTCAAAAAGCTGAATACTCAAACTATTGAGTTTTTCAGGACGATTGAGTGTTAGAATACAAATGCCGTCCGCGTCTTCTCGTAAGACCGTTGCCACTGTTTGTTCTTTCGATTTCTAACGGGTACAGCGTGATCCCAGGCAATTTTGCGCTCTGGGGCTCGAAAATAGTCAAGGCGACGCCTATAATTCGCAACTCACATATAGCTCGTATTTCAGCTCACTTCCAAAACGCCGCGACTATAATAATTTCCACCTTCGCTAGGCCATTTCCATGCAGTCTTTGTTAGATCTCTTTCAGCCGGGATCGACCGTGTTTATCCCCGGCGCTACCGGCGAGTTGCTGTCGCTGATTGAAGCGCTCAAAGACGTTCCCGATAGCGCAAGAGACGTCACTTTTGTCAGCTGCTTGCTGCCGGGCATGAACCATTTCGACTATGCTTCACTCACGAGTAGCACGCGCGTCAATTGTTTCCTTCTACCGCCAGCGTTGAGATCATCTTTCAAAGCGGGACGGATTGAGATTCATCCCTCTTCATATTTCCAGATTGCTAAGTATCTTGAATTTGACCTCAAGCCAGATGTGGCGATCGCACATGTTTCTTATCCCGATGATAGCGGCAATTGTTCTTTAGGCATTGCAGCGGACTTCTCCTCCCTGGTCTGGCGCAATGCAGAAAAGAAGATACTTGTCCTCAATGATAAAATGCCGCGAGTTAAGCGCGGCCCTCGGCTATCTGTTAAGGATGCAGACCTTGTGGTCGAAACAAGCTCTGCTCTCATCATTGCCCCACGCCAGGTCGAACAGAGCAAACGCCTTGATCAGATAGCGTCTTTTGTCGCCGAGCTTGCGCCCGATGGCGCATCGCTGCAATTCGGCATCGGCAACGCGCCTACGGCGGCGGTCGCCAAGCTCAAAAACCATAAAAACTTAAAGATTGTCACCGGCATGGTTACGCAATCTGTATGCGACCTTTTTGAAGCAGGCGCCTTGAGTTGTCATGGCGAACATACAACCGGCATCGCTTTGGGCGAAAGTTCCTTTTACAAGTTCCTTTCAGAAAGCGACTTGTTTCAGTTTGCGCCGGCATCGGTTACCCACAATCCAAAACTGCTTGGCGCACGGGACAATTTCATCGCCATCAACTCTGCGCTCGAAGTCGACTTAATGGGTCAGGCTAATCTGGAATGGAGAGACGGTGAGCTTATCAGCGGTATCGGCGGCGCTTCAAATTTCGCACATGGCGCAGGCCTTTCTCCTGGCGGACGCTCCATCATCGTTCTTCCATCGACAGCGAAGGGAGGGTCATTATCTCGAATCGTGTCCAGGCTTTCGTCACCGGCCGTGTCGTTGAGCAAAACAGAAATCGATACTGTTGTTACCGAACACGGTATTGCAGACCTGCGAAACAAATCAATTGATCAGCGCGCGCAAGCGATCATCAATATTGCTGATCCTGAATGGCGTGAACCACTCAGCAAAGAATGGTATTATGCAAGAGAAAGTTTTTAAACTTTAGCCGGCGTGCTCCGCACGCTCACAGTGTTGAAGAGGCATGGCGTTTCACATGACGCCAGTAAAGTGCGGTTTTCTTTTCTCTAAAATCGCGTCAATCGCTTCCAGATGATCTGGTTGCCGCTGAAGTTTAGCTTGCATTTTTGCCGCTCGCTTCAGCGAATCATCCAAAGCTTCAGTCTCGACAGAGCGCAACAGTTCTTTTGCAGCGCGAAGCGCATTGGGCGGCAGAGCGGCTATTTCACTCGCCAGTCTTGACGCCGATTCCATCAAGTCATCTTGCTCCACCACGCTGTTAACAAGCCCCCAATTCAGTGCAGTCGCCGCATCAACCGCTCGCGCCGTCAATAACATTTCCTTCGCACGCGCCATTCCGATTAATCGGGGCAAAAACCAGGCGCCGCCATCGCCGGGGATAATCCCGACGCGCAAAAAGCTCTCTGCGAAAGACGCATTCGTCGCTGCTACTCTGAGGTCACACATTGCAGCAAGATCGCACCCTGCCCCAATCGCATGCCCATGAACCGCAGCAATTGTTACAACATCGACTGCCTGTATTGTCATGGGAATGCGTTGTATGCCCGACTGATACCACGCTGCGATTTCTGCTTCGCTCTTGTTTTCTGTCGTCGTCAGGGCGCGAAGCTCATGCAAGTTTCCACCGGACGAGAACCCTTTTCCGGCGCCTGCGATGACAACACAGCTCACGGATCGATCGGCATGAGCCTTTTCCAATCCCGTCACTAAGGCTTCAACGACATCCGCCGAAAGCGCATTCCGCGTGTCAGGCCGGTTAAGGGTTAGCGTGACCACGCGTTCTTTCTGTTCGTAGTTTACTGCTGTCATTTGCCGCCGTCCTTGGTGATCATTTGCCAAAGCGGGCCGGGCTCAGCAAGCGCCGCCCGCCCCAACGCATTTGCCCAGAAAGTTTCTCCGCCAAAGTCTTCACGCCACCGCCACAACCGGCGCGTAAAACGGCCAAGCTCATATTCCTGCGTATAACCGATGGCGCCATGCACCTGATGAGCATGCTCCGAAACGATACCAGCCGCCATGCTTGCACGATGTTTGGCAACAGCAATTGCTGTTTCATCGAGCGCGCAATCACGGCGCACCGACGCAACAGCCGCATCGATGGCGGCGCCGGCTGCGGCTGCTTCAGCGCCCATTTCCGATAGAAGATGCTGGATCGCCTGGAATTTTGTTAGTGGACGCCCGAATTGTTCGCGTTGCTCGGCGAACGAGATGGTCAAATCGAGCACGGCGTCAAGCGCCCCGCAAATTTGCGCCGCGCGCGCCAAGGCGCCAAACAAAACGCCTATGTCCGCGCCAATTTGACTTGTTTCAATAATGTCGTCGCTTAGTTTTGACGCATCGCTCAGCGGATCTTCGCCGACGCTGTCGATCGGTTCGTTTAACCGTCCGCGATGCAACGATACAGACCGGCCATGCACGCGAACGACATGTTCTGCGGTCTCCCCAAATGGCGCGCCACGTTGAACGCCATCAATGAAAATACTCATTTGTCCCGATGGCGCCGGCAAATTGGCTTCCGTTAGAAACCATGTCGCCACGAGCGTCTCGGCAAACGGAACCGGCGCCGCATGGGCGCCGGCCAGTCTAATGAGACCGAAACCATCTGCCGGCGTCAGCCCAAATCCACCGTCCTCCTCACTAACCCATGCCCGGGTCAGGCCATTCTCTTCCAATGTCGACCACAAAGCATCAGCGTCATTCCTCAAATCAGTGAGAATACGCGCAGCGGTCTCCTGAAGCATCGGCTCCATCAGCGGATCCCCAATTGCCGGGCAATGACGCCGCGTAAAATCTCAGTGGTTCCGCCGCGCAAAGTGTGCGACGGCAGCCGTAACTGAATTTCATCTCTGAGGGACAAGAGTTCTGAATGTATTTCCGTTTCAGACTTCATTGCGATGACATCCCGCATGGCTGAAAACAGATGCTTTTCATAGGCATTCCCGAGCTGCTTAACGAGCGCCGCTTCCGTATCGGGACGTTCTCCGTCGTGAATTCGTTTTGCGATGCCGCGCGACATTGTTCTCAGCGTAACGAGCCTGGCAATAAGATCGCCAAGCACCTTGGCGGGGATTTGATCGCGCATCGCTTCAATCGTTTTCTCAAGAAGTATAAAAGTCGTGAGAAACCGCTCTGGGCCGGAGCGTTCCATCGCCAGCTCACCCATGCACTGCGCCCAACCATCGCCCTCTACGCCTAAAAGCGCGTCAGCCTTCAGCTCAACATCATCAAACAAAACCTCGTTGAAGTGTGTTTTGCCTGCCAGGTCGCGAATGCCGGAGACTTCAACACCCGGCAAAGAAAGGTCGACCAGAAACTGCGACAGGCCAATATGCCTGTTTCGTTGCTGCGCGGGAGACGTCCTCGCAAGAACGATCATATAGTCTGATATATGCGCGACCGTCGACCAAACTTTGCGACCACTTAGTTTCCATCCAGACGATGTGCGTGTTGCTTTTGTTTTTACGGCGGCAAGATCAGAGCCCGCTTCCGGTTCACTCATTCCGATGCAACTGAAACTTCGGCCTAACGCCATTTTTGGAAGGATCGCCTTTTTCTGTTCTTCCGTTCCGAATTTTAAAAGTTGCCCGCCTGTTTGGCGGTCGGCAATCCAATGAGCCGCAACCGGCGCGCCAGCGACCAACAATTCTTCCGTCACGACAAGGCGATGCAGTGCTGACTGTTCATGACCGCCATATTGCCTCGGCCAGGTCATGCCGATCCAACCCATCTCGCCAAGTTTGCGGCTGAAATCGGGAGCAACACCGCTCACCCAACAATCAGGGCCAGGCGTAAATCCTCCGGATTTGAGTTCATTTGCCAGAAAGTGGCGCACGCGTTGCCGTAAAGCACTTTCTTCTTGCGTTTCCGGCGCGATTGGGAACTGAAACCGACTCATTGCAATCTGTTGTCCAATCGAGCTTGGGCGCCTTCGCTAACAGGCAAGACAACCATGCGGCGCTTGCTCGATATTGAACGCGAGTGGCCTTTTAGGCCACACGTCAAGGAGCGCAAATGCGTTCGTGCGGAAAACAGCGCCGCATTCATTGGGCCGTAAGCCCGCCATCAACACAAAACTCTGCGCCGGTGACATATTTTGCTTCATCAGAAGCAAGGAACGCCGCCATTGCTGCGATATCGCTCGGTTCTCCCTGACGTCCCATGGGTATAGCCGCCTCAAGCGCCTGCATCTCTTCCGGTTCTACCTCCATCGCACGTTTTGCAATCTCAGTTTCGATGGCGCCTGGGTGCACAGAGTTTATCCGGATATTCTGCTTTGCAAATTCTAAAGCAAGAGATTTCGTCAACAAACGCACGCCTCCTTTACTCGACGAATATGCCGCGCCGTTGACGATTCCCACCATTCCCGCGATCGACGAAATGTTGACGATCGCGCCTCCGCCTCCCTGGCACAGCAACTGGTCAATCATCGCACGACAGCCTAAAAAAACGCTCGAAAGGTTTACCTCCAACTGTTTGTTCCAGTCCTCTATCGAAAACTCCAGGGTCTCTCCAAGAAACGCAACGCCTGCATTGTTTACCAGCACATCAATCTTGCCATAGCGATCGACAGTGCTCGCTACGACAGTTTTCCAATCGTTTTCACTGGTCACATCATGTGCGAAACCAACAGCGTCAACGCCGTTATCACAAAGGTCTGTCGCGCGTGCTTCAAGGCGCGTTTCATCAATGTCAGTGATGCAGACTTTTGCGCCTTCACGGCCGAATCTGTGCGCAGTGGCGAAGCCAATTCCGATTTCCGAAGCTGCTCCGGTTACTAAGGCAACCTTATCTTTCAATCGCATCATTTTGGCGCTTCACTCAGGTCGTAGATGATCTTTCGTTGAGTTCTGTAGAAAATCGAATCAGCAGCTTGCGGCGAACTTTCGCTAGGCGTCTCCGCGACCTACGATCACAATTGCACTGGCGTTCTGATAAGGCATGCCGCCCAGATTGTGAGACAGCGCATAGACCGGTTCGTCCTGGCGCTGCCTGTCTTCCGCCCGCCCTAAAATCTGCAAGTAGTTCTCGTAGAGCATACGCAAACCGGAAGCGCCGATCGGATGGCCAAAGCACTTAAGACCGCCGTCGATTTGACAGGGTATGTCGCCGTCAGCGTCGAATACGCCGTCAAGCACGTCCTTTACGGCGCCGCCGTCTTCGCTGACGCCAAGATCCTCCATGGTCACAAGCTCAGTAACGGAGAAGCAATCGTGCACTTCCAAAAGGCTTAGCTCTTTTCGAGGGTCTGTTATCCCCGCTTCCTTGTAAGCGGCTTTGGCCGCCACCCGGGTCGTGTGAAAATAGCTTCCGTCCCATCCCGACCCCTGAAGCTCCCAACCATTCGAAACGGATAAGGCGAGCGCTTTGACCGTCACCAGGTCCCTCTTGCCAAGCGACCGCGCTATCTCAGGCGCGGTGACAATCGCGCAGGCGGCGCCGTCAGAAACACCGCAACAATCATATAATCCAAGCGGGTCTGCAACCAATGGCGCATTGATCACTTGATCTTCCGTGATCCGTTTTTGCAGATGGGCTTTTGGATTTTTAACGCCATTGTCATGACTTTTAACGGAGACATGCGCGATTGATCTCTTCAGCTCTTCTTTGCTAAGGCCGTATTTTGCTCTGTAAGCGGATGCAAGTTGCGCGAAAAAACCTGGCGCCGAGCCTGTAACGCCGACCATGTCATACATGGTGCCGCGCGTGCGCGCAGGAAGGCCGCCATAGCCCGTGTCTTTTAGTTTCTCCATGCCAAAGGCAAGGGCGATATCAACGGCGCCGGAGGCGACAGCATAGACGGCGCCCCGCAAAGATTCTGAACCGGATGCGCAGTAATTCTCGACCTTTGTAACGGGGATATCCGGCAGGCGCAGCGCCATCGCCAGCGGTATGCCGGAAGGACCGATATTGATCGTGTCGATTGCCGCGCCCAGCCATGCGGCGCCAATCTGCGAGACATCAATGTTTGCGTCCGCTAGCGCTTCTTCAAAAGCCTCGACCGCGAGATCTTCCGAACTATCCGCCCAGCGTTCGCCAAACTTGCTGCACCCCATGCCCAAAATGGCGACCTTGTCCCTAATTCCACTTGCCATCGTTTTTTTCAACTCGTTTGAGACTTGTTCAATTTGCTTCTGTCGGGCGCGGCTTTCCAGAAATACTGGGAATAGCCTCTTCGGTCATCGATCGCCTTGACGCGAAAGACCATGCGAAGCGGCATGCCTACTTCCAAACTTTCTTCGCCTACATCACAAAACTCGACCAGCATCCGCCCGCCGCCTTCAAATTCAATGTTTCCGTAATAGGCAGGCGGCATCGGCGAGAACGTCAGATGGTCCGCCGTGAATGTGAGAATCTTCGCTGGCCTTTCCGCCAATGGATAATCTTCTTGCGTATAGACCGCACGCTCACTTCGCGTGACACTGACAGGCGTTTTCGGAAACTGAACGGCGCCGGTTTGCGTACACTTGCCGCCAACCAAACCAAGCACTGTCTTCCGCTCTCTATACTGGGCTGTCAGCACCGGCTTCTGGTCAAATTCGGCGCGCATGCCGCGCTCCAACTCAAGCAAGCCTGAGATCGAAAGATACTTGACATAATTGTCAATCGGGTCGCGGTTATTCAGATAGCCGGAAACGCCATTTGCCGGGCGCGCATTAGAAATCGCATCTGTTGTTTCGAGAACGATTACATCGCAGCCGCCGCCGAACCCAACCAGCATAATTTTCTGGCTTGGCTTGGCCCGCTCCAACAGATGAGACAACAAAACAAATGGCTGCGCTGCGCCGGCGTCCCCCAACACTAAATTGAGGTTATCGACGACGGCGTCCGCACTAACGCCCGCCCTTTTCGCAACACTCTCGCTTACTCTACGAAGCGGCGCCCCTAATATGAAATGATCAATTTGATTGGCATCGATGTTTGCCTTCTGCAAGGCGTCTTTAATCGTTGATACGACGATTTTTCCATAACCTTCTTCGCGAACCCAACGAGCTTCCCAGTTGTAGTCAAACGTCTCGCTTTCTTTGCGGAAATGATCAACGAAATCGATGCTTACGCTGTGCGAGCCCAACAGCTTGGCGCAACAGTTATCTTTTGAAACCAGGAGGCATGCAGCAGCGTGACCACTGGCGAACTCGCCTTCCGACCCCGGTTTTTGGGCGTTACGCTCCGATGCGACACACAATGTATCGCCGGCGTTCCCTTCGACTGCATGAAACGCATCGATCAAAGCAGACGTAGCGCATCGTTTGCTGCCCGACACATCGAGCGCTGCAACCGAGTCTGCCAAGTTGAGGGCTTCTTTTACAACGGTTGAATTTTGTCGATCAGCAAAAGTGTGGGACGTAGACGCAAGAACAACACGGGAAATCGCGCTACGATCACGATCTGCAAGACAGTCGCGGGCGGCCTCTACGCTCATGGTGATTGCGTCTTCATCCCATGAGCAAAAAGAGCGTTCGCCCTTTGCGAAGCTCTTTAGTCCCGGCGCATGCCATCCCGTCGCTGCATAGGCTGACGCCCGCTGCAGGCGCATTCTTGGGACATAACCGCCAAATGCGCGGATCCCAACCATCTCAATCTCCGACCTTCAAAACCATTGATTACTCTCTATGCGCTGCGTTTTCTCGCGCACTGTATTGTGCATGACCGTGGGACAGTACGACGACGTCGCGCTCTAAGGCGCGGCATTGAAACGCCGCCGCCCCGCCTCCGCATTCCCAGATATCCGTAACCAAGGTTTCGCCGGGATATACGGGGGCTGAAAAACGACAGCCTAACGCTTCGAGCCTTGACGTTTCATTGTCGACGAGACCGCTTAGCAACGCGCGGCCTGCAATCCCAAACGTACACAATCCGTGCAATATTGGTTTTTCAAAATTTGCGTTGCTGGCAAAATCCGGATCAATGTGAAGCGGATTGTAATCGCCGCTCAGCCTGTAGAGCAGCGCCTGATCTTCTCTCGTCGGTATCGTGATTTGAATATCACATGACCTGTCCGGACTTGGACGCAAAGCCGGCGCTGAATCAGTTCGGCCGCCTTTTCCGCCATCTCCCCTTAGAAAGTTCGCCCTTCGCTCAGTGACAAGATGATCTCCCGACTCCGTCTCGTAAACTTCTCGACGCGTATAGACTACTGCGCCTTTTTCCGCCCCCTTGTCAAAAATATCCTCTATTGTCTGGACACTGGTCATCGACCCTGAAACGGGCAGCTTTTTGTGAAAATGCAGATTCTGCTCGCCATGGAGAAGGCGCTTCCAGTCAATGCCATATTCTGGTTTTCGCGCCCAAAAGCCCGGAGACGCCAATACGGCCGCCATTGTCGGCAATACTTGCAGGTTCTCTTCATAGGTAAACGCTAATGTGTCTGCGCTCACTGCAGATTCGCTACCGACGCCGAGGCCAAGAGCATACAGGATGACATCGCGTTCAGCATGTGTGGCCGTCGTCTTTATCGGCGCCATTGCAAGCAGTTTGTCAGGATCAAACGGCACTAAACCGGGTCCCAATTGAACACGTCAGTTGATCGCACCAGCTTTGTAAAGCTTGATGAAAATGCGGGGTGCAAATCCGAAGCAATTGTTTCCGGCGTCCAGCCTTCCGCCCGGTGCATTCCGCGAATTGGGCGCGGCTTGGAAAACAAGAACACTTCGTTCTTTCGAACAGAGAAAATCTCGCCGCTGATGTCCTTTGATTCATCCGCGCACAAATACACCACAAGGGGCGCAATTTTATCCGCAGACATTGTCTTTAACATTGCTACGCGTCGTTTTTCAGCCTCGGTTTCAGCCGGGATAGACGCCGTCATCTGACTCCACGCGAATGGCGCAATGACATTGGAGCGTACATTGAATTTTTGCATGTCAAGGGCGATGCAGTTGGAAAGCGCAACGATCCCCATTTTTGCCGCTGCGTAATTTGCCTGCCCAAAATTTCCGATCAAGCCGGACGTCGAAGTGAAGTGTACATATGACCCGGCTTGCTGTTCTTTGAAATAGCCTGCAGCCGCCTTGGAGACATTGAAGTACCCGTTAAGATGCACATCAATGACATCTTTCCACTCTTTGTAACTCATTTTGTGAAAAATTCGGTCTCTAAGGATGCCAGCGTTGTTCACGACAGCATCGATACGCCCGAACTGTTGAACACCTTCTTCAACAATCGATGCGGCCTCCGCCGGGTCGGAAATATCCGCTACATTGACAATCGCTGAACCGCCCGACTTTTCGATTTCTTGAACCACTTCATGGGCGGGAGAGCTCTTCCGTTCGTCGGACGTCTCGCCCCCATAATCATTGACGACCACCGATGCGCCGTATCTGGCGCACAAAAGCGCGATCTCTTTCCCAATCCCCCTGCCCGCGCCGGTTACGGCAACTACCTTTCCTGCCAACATATTTGTCATGGGTGTTTCCTTAGGCGCGAAACCCAGCTCGCCGCATGCCGGAATGCAAACGGCGGCCCTTAAAATTCACATAGAAATCCGACGCTTCCTATCGAGAGGAACGCTGAAAGATCAATCAGATCATACGGCGAGCTGAAACTCATATTGTACTCGCTTCAGGATTGGCTAAGCACAGCAAAGCGCTCAAAAATAAGTCCATTCTGGGTTTTGCCGTCGCCCTGGCTCCGCTTCAATGCGCTGCGCCAGCGCAATCAAGGGTAGAGGTCTGGTCCTTTAGGCACGCGCCACGCAATCTATAGAAAATGCGGACTCTATCGGATAAGCGAGCTAGAGGTGAGTTGTCTTTGAAGCCGCTGGATTTGATTATTCGCTGTTGGAATCGCGATGTTTCATTGCAAGTATAATTGGCGACCGATCACTGATATCGCGCATTTGTCCTTCGGTAAGCCGTGATCACGGATCATCAGAGTATCTGTCATGAATCCATATCATGAATCCGACCATACGCAGATGCTGCAAGACACGCTGTCTCGTTTTATGGAAAAGGAAATGCCTAACGAGCACGTTCAAGAATGGGATCGTGAATGTCATTTTCCAGAAGACATACACAAAAAGCTCGCCGAACTCGGTTTGATGGGCATCACTGTTGATGAAAAATACGGCGGCTCGGGACGAGACATACAAACCACAATCGCGGTCATTGAAGCGCTTTGCGGCAGAAGCCTTGCCGTCGGCGGCATGTATATTCAGTCCGCATGTTACGCGGGGCTCAACATTGCTGAAGTCGGCAGTGAACGTCAGAAAGAAGAGCTGCTACCAAAAGTTGTCAGCGAGGGCTTGATCCTCGCCTATGGATTTAGCGAACCCGACGTCGGCGCCGACTTGGCCAGCGTGCGCACGACAGCAAAACGCAATGGCGATACTCTTATTATCAATGGCAGCAAGCGCTTTTGCTCGGGCGCAAAGCACGCAGATTATATTTACACGCTGGTTCGCACCGGCCCGGAAGAAGATCGATACAAAAATCTATCAATTGTCCTGGTCCCGCCCGACAGCACCGGCGTGACGTTAACGCAGCAAGAAACCCTGGGGCTCAAGGGCGGGGGCACTTTCGATGTTTCATTCGACGACGTAGAGGTTCCGATAGAAAATCTCGTTGGCGAAGCAGAAGGGTGGAATCGCGGCTGGCCAATGCTGGTCGGACCCGGTCTGGACATTGAAAAGATAGAAGTCGCCGGCATGGCGCTCGGCATCGCCGCCGCCGCAGTAAATGAGGCCTGGGCGTATTCTCAAGACAGAATACAATTTGGTCGGCCAATTTGTCACTTCCAGTCGGTTCGCCATGCGCTTGCCGATGTTCAAACGCGGTTACACGCCTGCCGCTTGATGACCTATCACTCAGCATCCTTATTGGACCGGAACGCAACCGCATCGCTCGAAACCTCGATGACAAAACTTTTTGTATCGGATGAAGCGAAAGACATTGTTTTGAAATGTCAGGAGATATTGGGCGCCTACGGCTACGTCAAAGACTTCAACATGGAAAGATTGGTGCGGGACATTTTAGCCATGCCGATATTAGGCGGCTCGTCGGCCATTCAAAAAAACAACATTTGCAATCTCATGAAATTACCTAAGTAACCAGAGGCGCAAACATTTGAAGCCAGGAACGCGTAATGATCAGAACTAGATTTACCGACTTATTTGGCGTGCAGCACCCAATCGCTCAAGGGGGCATGCAGTGGGTGGGTAAGGCGGAACTGGTGTCTGCTGTTGCCGAGGCTGGCGCTCTTGGGTTTTTGACAGGTTTGACGCAGCCAACGCCAGAGGACCTTGCGAAGGAGATTGAAAAAACGAGGACGATGACGGACAAGCCGTTTGGCGTGAATTTGACGATATTGCCATCGATCAATCCGCCGCCCTATGCGGAATACCGCCACGCCATCATTGAAGCAGGGATCAAGATCGTCGAGACGGCAGGGTACAAACCGCAGGAACATGTCGATCACTTCAAAGCAAATGGGGTCAAAGTCATTCACAAATGCACCGCCGTCCGCCACGCTTTATCGGCGGAACGAATGGGGGTCGATGCCGTCTCCATTGACGGTTTTGAGTGCGCCGGCCATCCCGGTGAAGACGATATTCCCGGTTTGGTTCTTGTTCCAGCAGCAGCCGACAAAGTTAAGATCCCGATGCTGGCGTCGGGCGGTTTCGGCGACGGCCGCGGATTAGCGGCTGCCTTGGCGCTGGGCGCTGACGGGATCAATATGGGAACGCGGTTTTGTGCAACAAAAGAGGCGCCAATCCATGAGAACTTCAAACAGGCCATGGTCGAAAATGACGAGCGCGCCACTGACGTTATCTTCCGTACTTATCGAAACACTGCGCGCGTTGCCCGCAACGCTATCAGTCAAGAAGTGCTACGGCTAGAAAGCGAAGGGCGGTCTTTCGAAGATGTCGCCCAGCTTGTAAAGGGCGCGCGCGGTCTCGAAGGATTGCAAAGCGGCGACAAGGATCACGGTGTTTGGTGGGCGGGAACGGTGATGGGCATTATCAACGACGTTCCGACCGTAAAGGAACTCGTCGACCGAATTATATCCGAGGCTGAGGCGACCATCTGTGATCGCATGACGGGCATGGTCTACGCATAGGAAGTTTGGCCTTTTGGAGAGGCTCAAATCACAAGCTCAATCGAAAGCAACGAAACTGCATACGGTCTAAATCGCCCGCATGTCGGTGCTCAGCGTTTGCGGGAAAAAACATCATGTGCAGCGATATATGCAAATACCATCGCCGGGCCAAGCGTTCCCCCTCCTCCTGGATAGCAATCTCCAAATGGCGATCCGGCGCAGTTCCCAATCGCATAGAGACTTTCTATAGCTTTCCCCTCTTTATTGAGAACGCGCGCGTTTGCGTCTGTTTTCAATCCGCCTTTCGTTCCAAGGTCGCCTAAATCGATCTGCACGGCATAGAACGGCGGTGTTTCGACGGCCCCGAGACTTGGATTTGGCGCATTGTTCGGGTCGCCGAAATAAACGTCAAAACCACCCTTGCCCCGGCCAAAATCTATATCCTCGCCCGCATTTGCAAACTTGTTGAACCTGGCGAGCGTGCTTGAAAGCGCCTCAGCATCAATTCCGATTTTCTTGGCTAATTCGCCAACAGTCTCTGCTCGAAACAAGTAACTATCCCACCAGTCTAATGGCAGGCTATCGTCCGCCATTATTGTGTTTGGCAAGATTGGACCGCAGGCGTATTTGCGCCGAAAAGATTGATCGAATATCAACCAACATGGGACGTTAGCGCCCGTTGTCTCTTGATCACTGAGCATTGCCTGGCCAAATTGGTCGTAGGGGAGTCCTTCGTTTGCAAATCGATAGCCTAGCCTGTTCACGCACAGGCTGTGAGGATGGTAGTAGTCAAAGAACATTGGATGCACTTCATGCATGTTCGGCGTTGACCGTGAGGGCAACTGCATCGTTGGCGCCCACCATGCGCATTCCATACTCTCCGTATCGGCGCCAATATCCATCCCTGCAGTAAGAGCCTCCCCGGAGTTCGCCGATCTCGGCGTTAAGCTCCAGGAACAGTCCGTCTGAATTGGAAGAAACGCATCGCGCAACGATTGGCTCTGCTCGAACCCTCCGGTTGCCAATATAATTGCTTCGCGCGCCTTTATTTGTCTAACCCTCCCCAGGGCGTTCACTTCCAGACCCTCTACCTTACCGTCTTGTGCAAGCAGTTTGGTCACGCGCGTGTTTAGGCGCAGTGCAATGTTGCGATCGAGCATTGCCTTTCGGAGCCCGCCGATTAGCGCACGGCCTTGAGTCAATCGACGGTCTATCGAAGTCTTTTTTCTCCAACCTATATCCGTCCAATATTTGAGAAGAATTCTTGCGGCAACCATCTGCCAGCCAAACTTCCTCTCGGATAGTGCAAATGATTGTTCTAGATTTAACGCATACCGATTGAACAGCTTGAATACCGATGGCAACTCTCGCATGCGAAAGAAGTCGTCACCCAATTCAGCGCCATCCATCTCCAAGGGAAATAGCGAGCGGCCTGTGGACGCCCCGGGCGCATCTGAGAAGTAGTCCGGGAACCCCGGCACGGACATGAATTCAATTCCGAGAGATTGCAGATAGCTCAGCATCCGCGGGCCGGCGCCCAAATAGGCCTCAAGTTTATCGAAGCGAAATTCCCCTTTGCAGACATGCTTCAGGTATTCGAGCGCCGCTTTTTTGCTATCCGATTGTGAACTGACGCCATGGTTGGGAATCCAAAGTCCGCCGCCGGAAGTGGCTGACGTACCGCCATAGTGCGCCGTTTTTTCTATAACAAGCGGGCGCAAACCTAAGTCGCTCAGCTGAGCGGCAGCCGTCAAACCCGCCGCCCCAGAGCCACATATGACCACGTCTGCACTTTCGTCCATCATTTTTGCATGTTTGATAAGGGCTTTCTAACAGCGCTTATGAAACTGACTGACAACAGTGCAAAGAACGACCATCGTCTCTTGTGCTTTACACTGCTTGCATAAGTCGCTGCTGGAGTGATCAGCGCATGATCATCCAACGACTGGTCATGGCATATTGTACAAATGCCCCCAGTGATCTGCGACGGTGCTGACGGTCGGCTCGTATGTTTCGAAATCTATTTGCAATCCGTCATATCCGTACTCAACCGGAATGCCCCCAGGCCCAAAAACATAAAAGGACAGCATGTTATCGTTACAATGACGGCCAAGCGACGCCATGAGTTGCATGTTTGCCGCATTTACTCTGTCCAGACATTTCCCGACTTCATCAACGCTCGTCACCTCAAACATAAAATGAACGATCTTTGACGGAATAGGCAGATTGAACAATGCAAGGCTGTGGTGTCGGGGGTTGTTCGCGTGAAAAAAATAGATACGCATGTCTGGGGCGCCCTCACCCGCTCCCGGCATCGTGAGATCGTCGCTCAATTGAAGACCTAAAAACGTCTCATAGAAATCTCGGGTTTCATCCAGATTCGGCGCTGGAACAACAACGTGTCCCATACCCATATCGCCTGTAACAAATTCCTTGACGTCTAAAGGAGACTGGAACAGATTTCCCACATTTGTCCGCTTATGATAAACTTCAAAGTTGTTACCTGCGGGATCTGTCGATCTAAAAAACTTGGATACACATCGCTTTTCGGCGTCGGCTTCGCTTCCCGGTTCGACCTTGTGGCCTGCTTGGCTTAGCTTGGCGGATATTTCTTCATATGCTTCAATCCCGTCGACCTCCCAGACCATTGAAAGCAATTCATCTTGTTCGTTTTCCGACACCATGACGCGAAACGGGTGATCATCAATCTTCAGAAAAACACCTCCGGCTTCGTTTGTGTTGGCCATTACGCCTAAGATATCCTTGCCAAACGTCTCCCATTCGGAAGGCTTTGCGGCGCCCAGAATGATAAAACCTAATCTTGATACAGACATTTCACTTGCCCTTTGATCTCTCTACAGTTGCGCTTGTGCGTCGTTCTGGTCTACTCGCGCCGAAATTTGGGAAACGCAGCGTACGCCGCTTTCGGCCTGAAGAACCGTCATCGCCATCACCTGTTGTTCAAAAAGTAATTGACATGGTGATTAAAAAACTCGGCGTATTCGACCATCACCCAGTGGCCGCAATCGGACAAAATCGTGAAACTAGAATTTGGGCATTGATCGAGAAACTTGGTTGCGCCCGTTACCGGGGTGAATTCGTCCTTCTGTCCCCAAAACCCAAGAATTGGACACTTTATGTCTCTTAGCTCGCTTTCCATATTGCGCGCGACAAGCCTTGAAAGCACTTCTTTGGGTTGCGATTCGAAGATAGCGAATCGCTCATCAATCAATTCATCAGTCACTGCTGAATTGTCGTATACAAGCATACGCAATATGTCGCCCAAAGCGTCGCGTCCAATCTCCTCGCCCATATAGAGCTTGGTCATCTTTGCGATGCCGGGCATGGACTGATAGACCGACATCTCCTCAATGCCACCGGGCGCCATCATGATGAGAGATTTAACTCGATCAGGATGGGAAAGCGCTGTCTGGATCGCTACCGCGCCGCCGAGAGAGTTCCCGATCAGATCAAATTTCTTTATACTAATCTTATCGAGTGCGGAAACGACAGTTTCGCTGAAAATCTCAAGCGTATAGTCAATATCCGTCGGCTTGCTCGAATATCCAAAACCGATCATATCGATGATGATCGCTTGCCGCCCTCCCTGGACGATATTCTCAATATTCTGCTTGAAGTTGCTGTACCCGCTAGCGCCGGGCCCTGAGCCATGGAGAAAAACAACTGGTTCGCCCTCCCCATACCTCAAGTAATGGATTTCGAAATCTCCGACGCTTACGAAGTGTCCTTTTGGCGGCGCGGTCATTGCATTCGCATCCCTGCAGCAAGCTATATAAAAGTGTCTTGCGTTTCTGCGCCGAGAATCATGCGGCCCCAATTTCTCAATAAAGGAACAGGATGATTGGCGATGTGGGCCCGCGCGGTATGCATATCCTGCCAGATGTTTTGAATATCTGCGCCAAGAAAAACGCTCCGCCCGCCGGCCACCTCAAACAACTGATCAACGACTTCAAGCAAATTCGTCAGTATCACCCCTGTCTGATACCGATATTTGGCGCGATCAATGAGCGGTATTTCCTCGCCACGCATCACCAGATCCAACATCACGGCATGGTTCCGATAAAGCGTCATTTCCACGTTATCAATTGCATTCGCCGCTTCGCCGATGCGTCGTACGATATCCGGATCAGCACTAAGTTTGGTCGGATCTGTGCTGCTCGAAGACGCCTTCCCTACAAAAAGCTTCAACGCTTTTTTAGCTGCGCCAATCGAAGCGGCTGCAATGCAGCTGGCGAAAACTTGCGCCCAAGGCAAGCTATACAAGCGGCTATCCTGCGGGTTGACGCAGTTAAACCCATCCAAAGCGCTGTGAATCCTATGGTTCGGCACAAACACAGGCTTTTCAATGATGATATCGTTCGACGCCGTTCCCTCAAGGCCTAGCACATGCCAAGTGTCTTCAATCTCGTATTCGGATCGCGGTACGAGAAGGGTGTGAATGTACGGTTGCTGATCAACAATCGCGCCTAAAAGAACCCAGTTGCAGTGTGGACTGCCGGAACTCCACCCCCAGCGGCCACTGAGCATGATGCCATCATCCACCCGCTCAGCTTTTGCGCCAAAGGGGTTGTATGAGCTTGATACGCGCTCGTCCGGATTATCTCCGTATACATCTTGAACGGCCTTATCGCTCATCAGGGATATTTGATACGGGTGAACGCCCAGCACGCCGGTAATCCATCCGGCGCTCATATCTGCTTCAGCGATTGCGATCTGCGCGCGAAAAAACTGTGCCGGCGTTGCCTCAAGTCCGCCATAAGACTTGGGCACCATCGCTCTGAAGATTCCTGCGTCCTGAAGGGCGCCTATGGTTTCTTGGGTGACACACCGGTTTTTCCGGCCGGCGTCGGCGAATTCCGAAATAGTCTCAAGGTGCGGCTGTATATTGATGCCCCCAGTATCGTTTGCGCTGTGGTCAGCCTCCGTATTGGTCAACATACTGCCTCTCCTTGATGACTATCTTCTTGTTTGTTTGTGTTGCGCCTTCGCAGGCTTCACAAGTGTGTCTTAAACGTCGCTTCATATTCCTCCGCGATCTCTCCCGCTGGCTCTTTATGCAGCGGCGAATATCGCTCCGGCAGGGCAGAATGAAACTCACCCTCCATCGCGCGCGGATTGTAGAATTGCTTGTGCCACTTGCGTCCAAGCGTGAAGTTTTTCTCAACCGCGAGCGTCAGGATTTCGTAGGCGGGCTTTTTGCTCGCCCAAACGTCGAAATCTTGTGAAAATGCAGCCAGGATTTCGGCTTGAAACTCTTTTGCCTGCTTGCGGTGATCATCAGTTGGTTGATCAGTGGGCGCCTTCCATAGGTTATTGTGCCACACTTTGGTTACGCCTTGATCAACAGGCGTATTGAAGATGAACTCTATTGCCTGGATTTCACCGATACGTTGGCGAGAAACAAGCAGGCCAGGACCAGTATAAAATGTATAGGTCGTTAGATAAGCGTTGTACTCAGCCCGAAACCCGCCCTGGCGCTGAATATAGACTTGCTTGACATAATCGTTTTCAAAATATTCGTTCTGCAAGCCATGAGTTGGACCGAAATGGTTCGCGTCCGCCATATTGTCAAGAATTTCTTGCGGATGAATGTTTAGCTCGCCCAAATGATCATATTGGCCTGCAATCCACTCTGGTAAGTCCCATTCATCAAGTTGCGGAAGCTCAAAGTTTGGCTCTTTGCCTTCCGGGTCATGCCACATAAACGCTGCGCCAAATCGCTCCGTAACAGTGTAAGCCCGTAGCGAAACACCGGCCGGGCAAGGCCCGTCAAAATACGGAACATCGTCCAGGACGCCTTCAGCGTTGTAACGCCATCCGTGATACGGACACCTTATGCCGTCCCCGTCGATTTGCTCATCGTTGACAACAATGGATGTTTGGCGGCCGCGACCGAGATGCGCCCCCATATGGGCGCAATGAGCATCAAGTAAAATCAGACGCCCCGTTTCCCGTCCGCGATAGAGCACAAAATCTTTGCCAAAGAAGCGTAAGGCCAGCGGCTGGTCTCCAATCTCCGACAGTTCCGCAATCATGAACCAGCCGCGCGGAAACTCGAATTCACCTAGATTATAGTTCTGAGAAGAAATCATATTAACTCGCTTCATTTCCCCGCTCTTTCTCGAAAAAACAGAAACTGATGTCGGAATTGACTGAAAGACATCAGCGGGCATCTCCGTTCGCCATTAAGTGACTTGCCGCGCGATAGGCCATGGTTAGAGCCGGTCCTAGTGTGCAACCGGCGCCCGGATACTTGTCTCCCATAATGGAGGCTGTACAATTTCCTACCGCATACAGATTAGTTATAGGATCGCCGGATTTCCCTTGCACCCGCGCATCGTTGTCGATGATCATCCCGCCTTTGGTGCCAATATCGCCCGGATACAATTGCGTCCCGTAAAACGGCGGTTTTTCGATCGGCCCGAGACAGGGATTTGGCTCGACCGACGGATCCCCATACATCCGATCATGTTCATCGCCTCCCCGATTGAAGTCCTCATCAACCCCTGTTTCAGAAAAGCGCTTCATGCGGTTGGCGGTTTCGCCCAGACCGTTTTCATCAACCCCCAGCTTCCGGGCTAACTCCTCCAACGAATTCGCCTTTGTCAGAAGACCGTCCGGTCCAAATGCAGAGGGCCGCATCCAATCGGGCATGACCGATGATTGCAAAAGTTCGCCAAAAGGAAATTTTTTGCGGTAGTTGCTATCGAATACGACAAATGCGGGAAATTGAGGCGCAGACGTATCTTTTGATCCGTAGATGCATTCTCCATACGAATTGTATGTGATGGACTCATTCATAAAACGGCGCCCATCTTTGTTGACGATCATGAGATTCGGCTTGCCCTTTTCGAAGAAGAGAACGTTCGTGCGTTCTCCCCACCTAACCGTCGGCGCCCACCATGCTTCGTGCATCAGGCCGAATGCCGCATCGACATTCTCGCACGCCGCAATCATGTCGCCTGTATTGCCAGGCGCGCCCGCAGACCATTTTTCGCATGTCGGTTCTGGAAGGTGTTGCTGACGCAGCTTTTCATTGTGCTCAAACCCGCCAGACGCCAGGACCACGGCCTTGTTGGCGGCAATACTAATCTTGTTGCCGTCTGCATCCTCTGCAATGACGCCATTTATTTTGTTTTGATCGCCTAAGAATTCACGGACGCGCGTTTTTAAGCGCAGCGGAATATTACGTTTGATTGATTGGTGTCTTAAACTGCCCACCAACGCTCCGCCCATGGTGAGGCGTCGGTCACGTCTTCCTTTAATGCGGCCGCCAATGTCAGAGAAATATCCGAGCATAATTTTGGACGCCAGCCATTGCCAGTTTTTAGCTTGCGCCTGAATAACGGCGACTTCGCTTATTCTCATATTTGTCAGACCAAAAACTTTGTTCTGCGGTTGAGTATCGCGAAGGTTTTCGAATTCCTGCCCCAGAAGCCGGCTGTCAAACGACATGCAATCCATGGTCCGGCCGCCTGACTTCCAACCGGGAGCGCCCGGATAATAGTCCGCATATCCTGGAACCGGCGCATACTTGATGCCGATACTCTCCAGATATTCGATCATTTCCGGCGCGGTCGTTATGTAGGTATGTATTGTCTCATCACTGATCTGATTTTTGGGAATAACGTGCCGCATATAGGCAAATGCGTCTTCGACGCTATCGGCTACGCCGGCATTGGATATATCGCGATTGTTGGGCACCCAAATTCCACCGCCGGACATGGCGGATGTTCCGCCATAAGCCGCTTCTTTTTCGAGGATCGCAACACTGGCGCCCAAATCAGCCGCGCGGACCGCCGCCAAAAGCCCGGCGGCGCCTGACCCAACGACAACAACGTCATAAGTTTGGGTCGCCATTCATCCAGCTCGCAATGTCTCTTCGATGGCGCTTACGTCATAGAATGATCGCGCGCCCTTTATTCGGCCGTCACTTGCGAATGCCATGATGTTTATTATGTCGAGTTCCTTTCGGCCGTCCGGCGTTCCAATTCCAACACGCAGACCAATCGCCGCTTCATTTCCGCAGACAAAGATTGTGTCTCCCCTTCTAAGGGTCATGTCGAATTGGACTGCATTTTCCCAGAATTCTCTTAGTTCTTCGCGACCCCGTTTTGTCGGACTACCCACCGGGTCCTCCAACGTTGCATCCTCTGTATACAAATTTAACAACGCATCGACGTTTCTCGCGTTATACGCTGCGATATAGCTGTCTACGAATTCCGAAATTGCGCTGGCCACCCAAGCACCTATACCCTGTCAATCCGCCTTTTCGTCGAAGCCATCGATGATAGCGACATCTGTTTTCACATCGCTGGTCTGGCGCAACTTGATCATCGGCGCATATTCTGGGTCATTGTAAAAACCGCGGGCGCTTTCTTCGTCAGGAAATTCCAGCAACACAAATGCACTCGGCAGAGCGCGTTCGCCTTCTAGTTTGTGGCTCTTCCCACCTTTGATCAGGTATTTGCCGCCGTGCTTCTTGACCAAAGGCTCGCTTGTGTTTTTGTATTCCTTGTACCAGCCCCAACCCTTTGTCTGAAGTTCGCCGAGAAAATAGACAGTCATGGTCAACCTTCTGTTTTCTCTCATAAATGTAGTACGCCTTTGAGCTCACTATTCACTCGCATTTTCTCGTAACACGCCGCCTGAAAAATTGAGCAGATCGTTGCGTCGAATTGCGCATGCCCCAGCCTGAAGCAGCACATGGCCAAAGGCGAGTTTAAACTGAACCTTAATTCTCACTAGGCTTACAACCAGCCGGCCAGACGCGTCATTTTCGCGTGACGGAAGCGAATTGAGCTCAGCCATCTAGGGAGGCCAGCATTCCTATATCAACTGGTTTTGAATCGAAAAATGGAACTGCGCTCGTTGTCGGCGGCAGCGGCGGCATCGGAGAAGCCATCTGCTTGAAGCTCGCCGAAGCCGGCTCCGATGTGGCCTTTACCTATAGAACAAATGAGACAAAGGCCGAGGAACTCGTTGGGAAGGTCGCTGACGCGGGAAAAAAGTCAGCTTCTTATTGCTTGGCGATAGACGACGAAAGTCAAGTCAAAGAGTTCTTCGCCGACCTCATTTCAAAATCTGGAAGCGTCCACACAATTATTAATGCATCCGGCGCCAGCATATCCATGCCTTGGATCAGCGAGCTAAAACCCGAGCAATGGCGATCGGTTATGGACAGTGACGCCAATGGCTTTTTCAACATTGTTCATTATTCATTACCTCATATGCGCAAATCAGCGGGCTCGTATGTCGCCATCAGCACCGCCGGCTTGAAACGTTGGCCGACGCGAGACGTACTGTCAGTCGCCCCCAAAGCCGCTATTCATGCCCTAATGACCGGCATCGCTAGAGAGGAAGGAAGGTTTGGCGTGCGGGCCAATACAGTTGCGCTGGGATTGATTGATGCAGGCCTGTTCAGAAAACTCGCGGATCACTATGACGACAGATATATGAGTGCAGCCATTCAAAACTCAGCCTTAAAGCGACTTGGCACGGCTGATGAGGTCGCCGATGCGGTTGTTTTTTTTGCATCGGATCGCGCGCGTTTTGTTACCGGACAGACGCTCACGCTCGATGGCGGTTTTAGTCTGTAGTCAATTGGCTAACCGCCCGCCCAACAACACGCCCCGAATAAACACAATCCGCAATCGACAATCCGCTAACGTATAAGTTCGACGATACGCCAACCGCGTTTTTTCCGGCGGCGTAGAGCTTTGGAATAGGGTTTCCTTGTTCGTCCAGCGCCTGCCCGGTGCTTTCGTCAATGACAATACCGCCCAATGATATTGACGGACAAATATATTTCTGATTTCCAAGCGAGATATCGACGGCGTAAAAGGGCGGCTCATCGATTGTGCTGACAAAATCTTTGTGTTTCCGAAATTTTGGCTCTTCAAGGCCGGATGACGATCGATTGTAATGATCAACGGACGCTTTTAACGCACCGGGGTTCATCCCAAGTTTCAGCGCCAGTTCCTTGATCGACTTTGCCTTCGTCGTCGAACGATACATACCCAATAATGCGGGCGCGCCCTGAACGCGAAAGTTTATGTTCGGCGACGGCATCGCTTGCCAGAATGCTTGCTTTCTCAGTTTTTTGTCGATGATGATGTAAGAGACGCCGTTATGATCTTCACCCATATGGTATCCGATGACGGCGCCATAAACATCTTCCGCCACATAGCGCTCCCCTTCGCCGTTAACGACGATACCGCTTGCAAGCGCCGCTGGCGGATTAAACTGACGCCAGGCCGAAACGTAGTTCATGCGGTCAATCTTCGCACCAACCGATTGACCCAACCGGATGCCCGAGCCATTGCACCCAATGCCCCCGAGCGCCGTTGCTTTCTTGTATTTCGGCGCGTGATGATCGACCATCTCCCGGTTTTGGACAAAGCCTCCCGCTGAAAGAATAACCGCGTTGTTAATCTTGATCGATTTCGGCGCGGCCTGTTCATCGAAGATCTTATCGACTTGCTCGACAACTTTGCGCGCCACTTTCGGAAACATTAGCGTCGTCGGTTCAGCAAATTTATCGCATAGTTTGTCTAGCTCCTTTGCCGCGCTCGAATCGATATCTATTTGCTGCGCCTCAACGCCCAATATGGTCCCGTTTGACGAAACGACGAAGCGTCTGGCCTCGCTAAGCGGCAAAAGCCGCAGCCCCTTCCGAGAGGCTGCATCAAAGAGCGCGTCAAAGAAGAGATGGCCGGTTAGCCCTTTTCCAACGGTTCTGTGTCCTCGACGAGCGGGTTTTGCGCGGTGGATGTAGTTCGCCTGCGCCTCATTACCAGAATAATAAAGATAGTGTCCGTCGGCCGGGTAGGACGTCTTAATCGGCGCAATTGTCGATCCAAATAACACCCCATGCTCCTCAAGCCACTCCAGGTTTTCTTTACTGGATCGGCAAAAGTCCAAGAGTGTTTGGTCGCTTACGGCGTCCCCCACTTCCGATTTCAGGTAATTGTACATCTCTTCCGGGGTATCTTGTTCGCCCGCTTCTACCTGATGGCGCGTGCCGCCGCCGCCGTAATAAACGCCGCCGGACAATCGCGTTGCGCCGCCGCCGCGAAATCGATCGATCGCCAAAACACTTGCGCTTCGATCAAGCGCTTCTAGCGCGGCGCAAATCCCTGCACCGCCAAGACCGATGATAACAACGTCAGCCTCTTCATCCCACTGCACTGATTGCGGCGACGTTTCTTCGCGAGGCGCCTTAATTCTCGAATGCCAGTGTGGATCATTTACATGCATGTGCGGCGCTTTTCTGTAGTCGAAAAAAGAGGAGCGCACATTAAAGCGCGCTCCTCAAGTATTGACTTCATCCAGGGAGGAATAAAGCCGGTTAATTCCAATTGAGCCGTGCTTGCAATGCGAGCGATCTGCCTCGTTCGATCGTCGCAAAGTAAGACCCTGGCGTTCCGACGACATCGTTGCCTGTCGCAAAGACCCGCTCGTTGGTAAGGTTCTTACCGACAAAGGCCAGTGACCAAGTGTCGTCGGCGCCCGATAAGCCCAAACGAACGTCCACCTTCTGCCAATCGTCTTGACGGGCGACTGGATCATTATCAGGCGCTAAGCTGTAACCGTCAGAAAAGGAGAACACCACATCACCAGAGAAATTCAGCTGTGACGTTATTGGCTGTTCGTACTGGGCGCGAACTGTTCCCGCATAACTCGGCGCATAGGGAGGGGCTACGCCTGAAAGATCTTGGAAGCAACCCATTGGCGTCGCCAACTGCTGGAAGGCGTTACATCCAGCATTTGGATAGTCCTTGTAGAACACATCCATTGCCGCAAAGTCAGTTGATAACGTCAGGTTATCTGTCGCCGCCCAACTGATTTGAACTTCAGCGCCTTGACTTGTCAGTCCTCCAACGTTCTGCGTGACGACGAATGCGCTGCCGCCTGCAAACTGCACAACTGCTTGCTGGAGATCTTTGTAGTCAGATCGATATAACGCAATGTTGAATGAAAGCGTGTCATCGAACAATATCGACTTCATACCCACTTCATATGCGTGCACAGTTTCAGGCTCATAAGTCAGCCTTCCGGGAACGCCTGACCGCTCAAGCGGATCAAAGCCGCCAGCTTTGAAACCATCCGAGTATTTGAAATAAAAGTTGGCGCTGTCGTTGGGTTCGTACATCAGCGTTACAGATGGCAATATATCGTCATCTTTTACCGTTCCAGTTTGCGATTGCGCCGTTGTTTGCGTTAGCGCAGAGGCGGCGCCCAAAGCAGCGGGATCGGTGATGAACGAAGTGATCAATCCATAACGATCAAGCGCTGTCTTTGGCTGCGAATCTTGAACAGCGGATTTGTCGGAGTTGATATACCGCAGCCCGATTGTGCCGGAGAGCTTATCCGTAATCGGCCATGTAGCGGACCCGAAGACAGAAAACGCCTGTTCCTCTGCAATTATATTGGAATCCACCGTAAACGGCGCAAAGGGCGCGGCTGCGGAAAACAGACCGCCAGCGATAAACGGCACGACGGTTGGCGTCAGGAAAAGCAAGTTAAAGTTGCTTTCAAAACTATACTCGCTATCCAGATAATAAGCGCCAACCATGTATTGCAGCTTCGAATCGATCGGCGACTCAAGGCGCACCTCAATGGTAGATTGTTTGTTTTCTTCAAGGTTTGAGAAAGTCACGCGGTCGTCTGTGGTCAAATCAGTATCGCCCGAAATGACAAAATCTCCTCGCGAATGCGTACCCTGAATAAACAGCCCGTGACCATCGTCATTGTCGCGCTGAATATTCAAGATGAATTCAGAGACCTCCAACTCGCCGCGTTCGCCCCCATTGGAGACGCGGTTGAAGTCGAGCTCGTCTTCCTGCCCCGCAGCGATCGCCGCAGCGCATGACCCGCCGGGCGCCCCAAATACAGGGTCGGCCGGACAATTGAATAATTGTGCGGCAAAGGCGCCGTCAGAATCCTGTTTTCCATATTCCGCTTTGAAGCCGGCCGACCAGTTTGGATTCATTTGCCAAAGTGCTGAAAAACGCCCGAACTTGTCTTCAATGGTCGGATCATCGGCCCCAGTCCCTTGGTTCTCGAGAAAACCATCCAGGTGCGAGTATCGCCCCGCGATCCGAATTCCAAGTTTGTCTTCAATAATGGGCCCGCCGGCGGCCGCTTCTACGATTGGCTCATTGCCGACAAATTCATAGGAAGCCTGGGCGTAACCACTCCACTGATCAAGGTCAGGACCTTTCGTTGTTACGCTGAACGCACCGCCGATCGCGTTATTGCCGAAATAGGTTGTTTGCGGACCACGCAACACCTCGACCCGCTCAACATCAACCAAGGTGGAGTTTGTGTACCGTGAACGCCCTCGATAGGAGCCATCCACAAAAATAGCGACCGCCTGCTCGAATCCCGGGCTCACCCCCGACCCGATTCCGCGCATGTAAATGTTGTTTGAGATCGTATCCTTTGAAATCTGAACATTCGGCAATGTGTACGCCAAATCCTCCAGGCCGGTAATTTGCGCATCAAGTAGTTCCTCACCTTCGAGGGCGACCATCGAGATTGGAACTTCACGAATACTCTGCTCACGCTTTTGAGCGGTGACAATGATTGCGTCCAATTGCGCCATCGCCGCGGTCGGCATTACACACAACGCAATCACAGAAACTGCGGAAAGCGACTTATGGGAATTCTTCTTCATAGTCCCCCCTCTCTCGATGTTTATTTGGCTATTATTGTTCCCTCAACGAGCGCGCCTCTCAAGCACAGTCTCGCCTGACCACACACCAAAGCCGTGAACGCAGATCAGCGCTCATAAAGCGATAGTGATGGTGATTTCAAAGTAAAATGCAAAAAGCTACAATTCAGCTCGCATGCTACTCACTTTTTGTCATGCTTAGTATATAATTGAAATACTTAGAATCTTCAGCGTTGTTAGCGACTGCAAACAACGCGCGTTTAAGCATTAACCAATATCTGGAATACAGCTTACATTGCAACGCTATTATTCATTTGCACAGAGACCATGCCAGGTTTTTTGAAAACTTAAATCCCAATAGTTTCGATTTACAACACTCAATGACAGTTCCTAAAGCACTTTTTTAAAATCGCCTATGTGTAAGAACGCCTCACGCATTGTTGCAATGACGCGGCGCGGCCAAAAAGTGAGCGATATGCGAATTACTGCTATTATTGTTTTCTGGCAATCTTAAATCAGGAGATTTGTTCAAGGTCGCTGCGGACCAGGTATTCTGGCCTCGCGATTGTTTGAATGCAGGTTTGCAAGGAGAACATGGTGGCGCGCACATTTTCTTATCGTCAGCGGCGCCGGGGTCATGTCCCTTCAAGCAAGCCCCGTTATTTGCGCAACTACCATTGAATTCGTCATCGCCTAAATCAATCTGGAATGCTTCGCCTCAAGATGCTGACCTTGCTTCCATGACTGTCGGCCAAGCGTTGACAAATGCTGCTGATAAATTCGGCGACCAAGAATACATCGTGTATTCGTTCCAGCAAGATCACGAGGACATTCGGTGGACGTTTAACCAACTGAACGTACTGTCGGATCAACTTGCGGCAGGCCTCATTCAATGCGGCTACACGCCTGGAGACAAAGTTGCAGTTTGGGGGCCCAATCACCATCAATGGATCGTGCTTGAATATGCTATTGCGAAAGCAGGTCTCGTTCTTGTTGCGCTAAACCCGCTCTACAAATCTCAGGAGCTGATTTTCGCATTGAATGCGTCGCAGGCTAAAGGCATTTTTTTTCCAGAGGTTATTCGCGGCGAATCTATTGCTCCATTGATCGATACGATCTCGTCCGATACGCCATCTCTTAAGTTCAAACATTCCTTTTCGGATGATGTGAACACGCTCATTCAGTTGGGGGCGTCTTCGAATCAAGAATTACCGACTGATGTCGGCGCAGATTGCGTTCAAATGATCCAATTCACGTCCGGAACAACCGGCCTGCCGAAGGCTGCGCAACTTAGCCATGGAGCTGTAACAACAACTGGCAGAAACGGCTTTCTCGCCTGCGGCTTTGGCGAAGGCGATCGCGTATGCCTCGGCTATCCGCTGTTTCACATTGGCGGTTCAGGGTTTGGCGTCGTCGGTTCGGTGATGACAGGCGCGACGTTGTTGCCGCTTTTTGTCTTCAACGCCCGCACAACACTGGATATTCTGGAAAAAGAGCGTTGCACCGGATTTGCTGGCGTCCCCTCGATGCTGATCGCTATGCTAGAGGATGAAACGTTCGCATCGCGAGACCTCTCTGCATTGCGGTTTATAAGTGTTGGCGGCGCGCCGGTCGCAACTGAACTGATAACGAAATTCGAGACTGCATTCCAAGCCGAAGTCGCAAATGGTTACGGACAGACGGAATGTTCCGGCGTGATCACAAGCATTCGGAGCAAGGACAGCACGGAAAAAAAATCTACGACCTGCGGAAAGGCGCTTCCCGGCGTATCCCTCAAGGTCGTTGATAGTAACGGTAAAGTTGTGGCGTTGGGGCAACCGGGAGAGCTCTGTTATCAAGGCCCCGGCAGAATGCTCGGCTACCTAAACGACAAAGAAGACAACACCATTGATGATGACGGTTGGCTTCACACGGGCGATCTCGCAACGATGCATGAGGACGGGTACATCACTATCGTTGGTCGCGTTAAAGATATAATTATTCGAGGTGGAGAAAACATTTCTCCGTCGGAAGTAGAAAATTTTCTCTTAAAGCATCCTGACATCGACGAAGCTTCCGTCTTTGGCGTCCCTGATCAAAAATACGGTGAAATTGTATGCGCCGCTTTGCGGTCGCGCGCCGCCGAACATGCGTCAGTTGATGACATCAAGGCTTGGTGCCGGGAAAACATATCCCTCTGGAAGATACCGGAATACATAAAATTTGTGGATGAGTTTCCACTCACGCCATCGGGGAAAATCAAAAAGTTTGCCTTAAGGGAGCAGCTACTCGCTTCGCTCAAAGAACTGTAACTGCTTGCAAGCGCGCCAGCAAAATTACACCGGGAAATCAACATGGACTATTCACGCTACACCAATCTAGACGTAACGAAAAAAGACAACGTCATCACGATCGCTTTCAACCGGCCAGAAACATTTAATGCAATCAACGACGCCGTGCATAAAGAGCTTGTTTCAATTTTTCCTGCGGTCAACCAAGACGACGACATAGACATAATCATCCTCACCGGGAACGGCGGGGCTTTTTCCGCCGGCGGAGACTTAAGAATGTTACGCGACCAGCATCGTGACGCTGTCGCGACATCTAAGGGCATACATCAGGATCGCATCCTGCAAAACGCGATTTTAGACTTGGAAAAACCAATGATTGCGAAAGTCAACGGTCCCGCGGTTGGCCTGGGATGTACGCTCGCCCTCTTTTGTGACTTTGTCTTTGCGACGCCAAATTCCAAATTCGCAGACCCTCATGTTTCGGTAGGCTTAGTCGCCGGTGACGGCGGCGCATATCTTTGGCCAATGCTGGTTGGGTATGCACGGGCTCGAAAGTACCTTTTGACAGGCGCGTTTATTGACGCCGAGGAAGCTGCAAACATTGGTCTGATTACAGACGTTGTTTCAGAGGACGAACTGGACGCGACTGTTGAAAAAATCGTGACCAAACTTCTGAACACGCCAAAATACGCAGTGCGCTGGACAAAAGCCTCAATTAATGCCGGCTTAAAAGTGACTGCGAACGCAGTGATCGATCTATCTGCGGCTTTTGAAAATGTAAGCATGTTCATGGAAGACCACAAAATCGCCGTCGAGGCGATGATGGATCGAACCAAACCCGATTTGAAAGGAAAATAGGCCGGCGACTGCCAGCGCCGCACTGGAAAATGTAACGCAATTCGAAAGGAGACAAACCTTTGAATCCGAACTCAGCAGATGTTGCTGTCACCCACATGGTGGAGGCTTCAGCCCAATCCATTTTGGACACGCATCATTCCCTGGGAAATGTCAGAAGCCCAGCAGACAAATCCAACATTTGGAAAGAGTTTGCCGATTCTGGCTTGTTGGGGCTTGGCCTTCCTGAGGAGCTGGGCGGAGCGGGATTCGGCGCGCGCGGTTATGTTCAAATCGCCAAGTTGTTTGGGCGGGAATTAGTCTCCAGTCCTTTTATCGCACAGTCCGTGCTGCCTTGCTATATTACCGCTCGCATTGATGACGGAAATCTGCGTGACGAGCTCCTTGCATACATTAACGCTGAAACCAAACGAGTTTCGTTTGCCGGGACGGAAATCAACAACTCGATTGACCCATTTAGCATTTCTACAAAGCTGACAGACACTGGCGTGTTCGGCGAAAAGGCGTTTGTCGCGCTGCCCGCTAGCGCCTTTATCGTCACTGCACAGGCGGGCGACGAACTATGTTTGGCGTTCGTTGAAAGCACAGAGCACGGCGTCAACACAGACAACTCACAAAACCTTCTAAATGAAAAAGTCGGACGTTTGATGTTAGACGGCGCAACTCCAAAGTACGATCCGCTGGCAGGGAGTGATATAGAAAATATTGTAAGATGCGCGCTGGACCTTGGCGCTCTTGTTACAGCCGCACAACTTGCTGGCGTTAGCCATAAGGCATTTGACATAACGCTCGAATATTTGCGCACGCGCAAGCAATTCAATCAAAGCATTGGTTCATTTCAGGCAATTCAACACCGCGCCGTTGACCTATATATCGCACAGCAATTCGTTGAAAGCTCAATACAACGGGCGGCAGAGCTATTTGACGAGGACCCGTGCTCTACACAGACACAGCAGGCAATTAGTTGCGCGAAAGCGCGCGCCTCAGAAACCGCACTGTTAATGTCAAAGGAAACAATACAACTGCACGGCGCTATCGGATTCACGGATGAGGCGGACATAGGCCTTTATGCGCGGGCGTCGCTGTGCCTGATGAATCAATTCGGATCCACGATCGCCCATCAGCGCAGGGTGTATGACATCGAGAGGGCGCGACGTGGAAAATAAGTCAATCGATTACGATGCGATGGGCGACACTGAATTCCGCGCCGCTTTACGCACCTGGCTTGAAGATGTGTATCCGGAAAACTGGAAGCAAACCCCGCGCCGACCGCTGTTGAGAATTCGCGGGAAAGACGCCAGAGCCTGGATAAAAATGCTTTGCGAGGGCGGTTGGCGTTGCCCTGCTTGGCCGAAAGAGTATGGCGGCATGGAGCTCTCGTTCAAGAAGCAAATAATCTATCACGAGGAATTGGAGAGAATTCGCGCCGGACGCATTATTGACGGCGGCGAACAAATGATCGGCCCAACGCTAATGGCGTACGGGACCGATGAACAGAAGAGAAAGTATATCGAGCCAACGCGCACCGGCGAATATCTTTGGGCGCAAGGGTATTCGGAGCCGGGCGCGGGCTCGGACCTTGCGAGTTTGCGAACGAAAGCCGAATTGGAAGGCGATCACTACCGGATTAACGGTCATAAGATTTGGACGAGCCATGCAGATGAGTGCTCTCACATGTATGCGCTGGTCCGAACAACAGTCTCCGAGAAAAAACAAGTCGGAATTACGTTTATCCTGATCGATATGGAGACGCCTGGCATATCCGTGCGTCCCATCAAAACCGTCGCCGGTGAAGACGAGCTTTGCGAGGTCTTTCTAGACGACGTCATGGTTCCAAAAGAAAATGTCGTCGGCGAGCCGGATAACGGCTGGACGATCGCCAAAGCCTTGCTGGGCTACGAAAGGGTGTGGATTGGAAATCCGGGACCGGCTGCGCGGTACTTGGATCTTGCGTGCGAATTGATCATGAAGGATGAAACTGACTCTTCCCTCAAAGACGAACTCGCAAAGACTATCTGCGACATGCATGATTTTCGTGTTTTGTACGAAACCATGTGTCATTCCATTTCGCCAGATAGTGAAATTGGGCCCGAATTTTCGATACTTAAGATAATCTCCGCAGACATGTTGCGAGACATTTCTGAGTTGAATGCGAGGGCTTCTGGCCAATATTCTCAACTGGACTCTGATGTCGAGATCGACGGCGCGCTGACGAACATAGGATGGCAGTTTTTTACCGCGCGCGCGCAAGCCATTTTCGCAGGCTCGAACGAAATCCAGAGAAACATCGTGGCAAAAAGAGTTCTCAATCTTTAGTTCGTCTGCGGTGTGTATTTCTCTTTGTATGAGATTAAGTTTGCTATGACCTATCAAATACAAGATCAGTTCAAACAGGCCATGAGACGTTTGGCGGCGAACGTGTCTCTCGTCAGTTGCAATGCCAACAATAGAAGAACGGCGATTACCGCGACTGCCATTTGTTCACTGACGGTCGAACCGCCCTCCCTCGTTGCATGCATAAACCAGAAAGCAAGCGTTCATCCTGGCCTTAGCATCGACGACCACTATTGTGTTAACCTGCTTAAACAGGGACAAGAGGAAATCTCAAACGTGTTTGGCGGCATCACCAAATCCGACGACAAGTTCGCATTCGGTGAATGGGATAAAGACGCCGAGGGCGTTCCCTATCTTTCAGACGCGCAGGCAAATGTATTTTGTTCCGTTCACAATATTATCGACTTCAGCTCCCATAGCATTATTATCGGTCATGTACTTCGCGTTCAGTTGAATGAGATCGGCGCGCCTCTTGTCTATTTTAACGGCGGTTATCTATGAGTTTGGCGACGCCCCCATCTCAGATTTCCACGTTTGGCGATAAACTGTATACAGCCATTCGCACGCGCACGCCGATCCCGCCCTTAGTCTCTTCATGCTCTACACTGACAATTGATGACGCCTATGCAATATCGTTGGACTTCCTCAGGCGGCGAGAAGAAGACGGTGAAAAAGTTATCGGAAAAAAAATCGGCGTCACATCCAAAGCCGTACAAGACATGCTGAATGTTTTTCAACCTGATTTCGGGTTTTTAACCGACCGCATGCAGGTGAAAAACAGAGCAACCGTGAATATTCACGGCGCAAACTTGTTGCAACCTCGCGCCGAGGCCGAGATCGCATTCATCTTGAAAGACGAGCTGATAGGCCCTGGCGTTAGCGAAGAAGAAGTTCTTGCAGCAACCGAAGCCATCGCTCCCTGTTTTGAGATCGTCGACAGCCGCATCGAGAACTGGGACATCAGTATTATCGATACAATCGCCGACAATGCGTCATGCGGCATTTTTGTCCTGGGGAATGATTTAGTCGATCCCGAATCTTTTGATCTGCCGAACCTGGAAGTAAGCGTGTTTAAAAACGGCAAATTCCTTTCGAAAGGGAAAGGCGCCGCCGTACAAGGATCGCCGCTTACTGCTGTGGCGTGGCTGGCAAATACGCTGGGCCAATATGACGTTCCATTCAAGGCAGGAGAGATCATTTTGTCCGGAAGCCTTGTTCCGCTCGAACCCGCCTTACCAGGCGATACGTTTGAAATGACGTTGGACGGCGTCGGCGATTGCAGCATCAGTTTTACGTGAGGACAAAACGTGGCCGTAAAAGTCGCAATCATTGGGTCTGGCAATATCGGCGCCGATCTTATGATGAAGATGATAAAATCATCTCAGAAGATGCAACTAGTTGCAGTGATCGGTATTGACCCAGAAAGCGAAGGTCTCGCCCTGGCGCGCGAACATGGGATTGCGACTTCCCATGAAGGCATAAGCGGACTTCGCGAGCTGGATGTATACGACGAAATTCAAATCGTTTTTGACGCAACGTCTGCGCGTGCGCATGCGGATCACGACAAACGCTTGCGCGCCGACGGCAAGAGAGTCATCGACCTTACCCCTGCAGCGATTGGCCCGTTTACAATCCCGCCGGTCAACATGGACCAGCACCTGGAGGAATCGAACGTCAATATGGTGACCTGCGGCGGCCAAGCAACGATTCCCATCGTCGCTGCCGTCTCTCAGGTAGCCAAAGTACACTATGCTGAGATTGTCGCCTCTGTTTCCTCTCGCTCTGCGGGACCAGGAACGCGGGCGAATATCGATGAATTCACGCGGACCACCGCGAACGCCATTGAAACTGTCGGCGGCGCGACAAGAGGCAAAGCAATTATTATTCTCAATCCGGCTGAGCCGCCGATGATTATGCGCGACACAGTTTTTACCTTGTCGGAAGGCGCAACGGAGGATGAAATTCGGGCGTCCATCGAGGCGATGGTTGAAAAGGTTCAAACCTATGTACCGGGGTATCGCCTAAAACAGGAGGTGCAGTTCGAAAGATTTGGCGACAACAACAAGCTTCATATTCCCGGTATGGGCGATTTTACCGGCGTCAAGAGTTCTGTTTTCCTCGAAGTCGAAGGCGCTGGCGACTACTTGCCCCCCTATTCCGGAAACTTAGACATTATGACTGCAGCGGCGAAAGCCACTGGCGAGCTGATTGCCGCACGCATTCAATAGGTGAACAGGACCCGAGTTTCGCAATGCCAAGTTTCGATCCCACAAAAGATAAGCTCTACATACAAGACGTGACCCTTCGCGATGGCATGCACGCCATTCGTCATATGTATGGCATTGATGACGTGCGTGCGATCGCCAAGGCGCTGGACGACGCAGGCGTCGATGCTATCGAAGTTGCACATGGCGACGGACTGTCAGGCGCCAGTTTCAACTATGGCTTCGGCGCACACACGGATTGGGAATGGTTGGAAGCCGTTGCTGATGTCTTAGAAAAGGCCGTACTTACAACGCTTATCCTGCCGGGTGTTGGAACTGTCGAGGAACTGCGCAGGGCTTATGACATTGGCGTTCGCTCCTTACGGGTAGCAACCCATTGCACAGAGGCTGATGTTTCTAAACAGCATATTGGCATTGCAAGAGATCTTGGCATGGATGTGTCAGGCTTTCTCATGATGAGCCATATGATCGAGCCAGAGCCGCTCGCGCAACAGGCGGCTTTGATGGAGAGCTACGGGGCGCAATGCGTTTATGTCACTGACTCTGGCGGCGCATTGGATATGGATGGCGTTCATGCGCGCATGACGGCCTATGACAAAGTTCTAAAGCCGGAAACTGAGCGCGGCATTCACGCTCACCATAATTTGTCTCTTGGTGTTGCAAATTCCATTGTGGCGGCGCAGGCGGGCGCAGTCCGCATCGACGCAAGCCTTGCGGGAATGGGCGCGGGCGCAGGCAATGCGCCGCTCGAGGTCTTTATCGCTGCTGTGGATCGCAAGAACTGGGTTCACAGGTGCGACGTCATGGCTCTCATGGATGCCGCTGAGGATCTCGTGCGCCCTTTACAAGACCGCCCTGTCCGCGTCGACCGCGAAACCTTAAGCCTTGGCTATGCCGGCGTATATTCTTCTTTTCTTCGGCATGCTGAAAAATCTGCTGAAGACTACAATCTTGACACGCGAGAAATCCTTGTTGAATTGGGGAAGCGGCGAATGGTCGGCGGACAAGAAGACATGATTGTAGATGTAGCGTTGGACATGCTTAAGGAAAAAGACAGTTCAAAATAAGCTGCGCGCAGCGAAAGGTGAGGTTCATATGATCGACGCAAAAGGATACGCCGCGATAAAACAAGGCGCGGCGCTTGAACCATACTCATTTCAACGCCGCACGCTAAGACCGGACGATGTCGCTATCGACATTCTCTATTGCGGCGTATGCCATACCGATCTTCATTTCGCACAAAACCATTTCGGCAGCACTATCTATCCCTTGGTGCCCGGACATGAAATCATCGGACGCGTAACGGCTGTTGGCGAAGATGTGACCAAATATACCGCAGGCGATAACGTCGCCGTGGGATGCCTGGTCGACAGTTGCGGCAAATGCAGCCCCTGCGAAAACGACCTTGAGCCTTACTGCGCCGAAGGCATGACCATGACTTATAACTCTCCGGACCGGCAGACGGGTGAAAACACGCTGGGCGGCTATTCCAACAAAATTGTCGTAAAAGAAAAATTCGTTCTAAGCGTTCCGGACGGCCTTGATTTGCAACGAGCGGGGCCGCTTTTGTGCGCCGGCATAACAACATGGTCGCCTTTGCGTTATTGGCAAGTTGGGCCTGACTCCAAAGTGGCGGTTGCGGGATTGGGCGGCCTTGGACATTTAGGCGTCAAACTCGCAGCAGGGCTTGGGGCCGACGTCACCGTACTCACGCGATCTCAATCAAAGGCAAAGGATGCAATAGCGCTCGGCGCCCATGATGTTCTCGTTTCGACGGATGAAGAGAAAATGGCGGCCGCCATGGGCCGTTTTGATTTTATACTGGATACAATACCAGTTGCGCATGACATTTCTCCGTTTCTTTCCCTCATCGGGCTGGACGGCGTCGTCGCTATGGTCGGCGCGGTAGACATGCTCCCGTCGTTTCACACCGGCAGCCTGATCATGGGCCGCAAATCGCTCACTGCATCCATGCTAGGCGGCCTTGCTGAAACGCAAGAGTTACTCGATTTTTGTGCGGAAAAAGACATTCTGCCGGAATGCGAAATCATCGCGATAAATGAAATCAATGATGCGTTTGAACGCATGGAACGTTCAGATGTCAGATACCGCTTTGTGATTGACATGAGCACCGTATAGTTCGCAGCCATAGCGAAACTTCTGCTCTGATTGAAATTAAGTGCGTTAAAGTCTCAGTTTCAGCGCGTTCCAACACAACTGAGCCGGATATGAGGAACCGGAAGAATGGCAATTGCAGCCGATGACCGGAAAACAGCTATAGCGATGGCGGAGAATATACCGGCGGCAGATCAACATGTCATTGACGCCATCACACAACCCGGCCTGTCAATTTCTCAGATCATCCGCCTCGTCCTTACGTCTTATGGCGACAGACCCGCGCTTGGCTGGCGAGAAAAGTCAGGTCGAGAAATAGCACCGGCCTTCACCTTTCTTACTTATGATGAGCTCTGGGAACAGGTAAGGTCTCTCGCCTCGGCTTTTACCCACGACTCCGAGTTTGAGTTCTGCCCACCGGACATGATTGCGACATTGGGGTTTGCGGGCCCGGACTATGTCGCCCTCCTCCTGTCTGCACAGTATTGCGGATTGCCATACGTACCACTGCCTTCCAATGCTGCATCTGATCAGTTGGAGGAAATTCTGAATGAAGTGCAGCCCAGGTGTCTTGCAACGAGTATTCAGCACATCGATCAAGCAGTTTCGTGCGCGCTTTCGTATAATGAATTACGGGCGATCATTGTATTTGATTTAAGTGAGGATCACGCAGATGAATCTGAAGCACTAGAGACAGCGCGCGACAAACTGGCTCGTTCTCAGTCGAAAGCAGCACTGGTTACGTTTAAGGATGCGTGCAATCGCGGCGCGAGATTAGCGCCTGTAAAGCCCTGTGTGTCGGCGGACCCAAACGACGCCTTGAATTCGATTGTCTACACTTCCGGCAGCACCGGCTCCCCAAAAGGAGCAATGTACAAGCAATCAAATGCAATCGTACCATGGGCGTCCGCGCCGTATGCGCCGCCTCAAATTGTGCTTCACTACCAACCGTTGAGCCATTCCTACGGCAGCTCTTATGCGTTCATGACGTTGGCGCGCGGCGGCTTGCTTTGTTTTACGGCGCTGAGCGATCTGTCTTCTTTTCTGGAAGACTTGAAACTTGTCCGCCCGACAGACCTAGGGTTGGTGCCCCGCATTTGCGAGCTGCTTTATCAACGCGCCTGCGGTGAGCTCGGTCCTGGCGAAGGCCATAATTTTGACGCGCTACGAGAGAAGTTGCTCGGCGGTCGTTTGCGGTCCGCCGTCATTGCGTCAGCACCGCTCTCACCAGAACTGCGGGACTTCATGGAAAGCCTTACAGGCTTTCCGCTCACGGATGCTTATGGGTCAACGGAGACGGGAGGCATATCTCTGAACGGGGTTATCCAAAATCCCCCGATCTCGGACTACAAACTCATTGATGTTCCCGAACTCGGCTATTTCACAACAGACAAGCCTCACCCGCGGGGCGAATTGATCGTCAAGACAGGTCGGTTGATTGAAGGCTATTATAAACGCCCGGAGCTCAACGCCAAACTAGTAGACGACGAAGGTTTTTACCATACAGGCGACATCATGGAAGAAGTCGCGCCTGGCGAAATACGTTTCCTCGACAGGCGCAACAGCGTATTAAAGCTGACGCAAGGCGAGTTCGTCGCGATTTCAAACCTCGAGGCGCTTTATTCAGGCGGCGACGGCGCCATTCGGCAAATTTTTCTTTACGGAAATTCGTCGCGTTCGTATCTGCTCGGCGTCGTTGTTCCCAATAATGAAATCTTCGATGAAAACGAAAATGCAGACGACTTGAAACGCAAGTTGATGACCGCGATTCGCGAAACCGCAGCGGCAAACAACCTGAACTCCTATGAAATTCCCCGCGATATAATCGTTGAGCGCGAACCATTCTCCATTGAAAATGGATTACTGGCGGGCGTTGGAAAGTATATGCGCCCCGCTTTCAATGCAAAGTACAAAGACCAACTTGAGGCCATGTACGCCGATATCGCGCAGGCCCAAGACAATGCTTTACGCAGTCTAAAAGAGAACAGCGAAAGTGTTCCGGTTGAAACTACTGTATTACTAGCCGCAAAAACCTCTCTCGGCGTCGATGATATTCCCGAAGATGGCGCCGTATCATTTGATGAAATTGGCGGCGATTCTCTTTCGGCTGTCTCTTTTGCGATGCTGCTCGAAGATGTGTTCAGCATCCCAATTGAGGTTAGCGATATCTTGCATCCGACGAATACGCTCTTGGATCTTGCACGCAAGATCGAGAACTTGAGAAACAACGATGGAACTCCCCGCGCGACCCATGACGATGTTCACGGCAAGGGTTGCACACGTCTTCGCGCGGCGGATCTGACCCTTGACCAATTCATACCGGCTGAGCTGCTGAATGCTGCAACGAGCCTGCCGCCTGCGAGCACCAAGGAACCAAGAACGGTATTACTGACAGGCGCCAACGGCTTTTTGGGGCGGTTCATCGCCTTGGAATGGCTGGAAAAGTTGTCGCAAAACAACGGAAAACTGATCTGTTTGGGCCGCGGCGCAGACGATGCAGGCGCCGAAGCCCGAATGCGCGAAGCCTTTGCAAGCGGCGACAAGGTGCTGGAAGAACGGTTTGAAGCTCTTGCAAACAATCAATTGAAATGTATCGCAGGCGACTTGTCTGCGCCTAAGCTTGGCTTATCGCCTGAACGTTGGGCAGAACTGACGGAACGAGTAGACGCCATCACCCATGTTGGCGCTCTGGTCAATCACAAGATGTCGTACCGTCAGCTGTTCCGACCCAACGTCGCTGGAACCGCCGAGCTCATCGCCCTTGCATTGACCAAACGCAAAAAGAGATTCGTAAACATCTCAACAATAGCGATAGCCATCGGAGAAAACAGCAAAGCGCTGAGCGAGGAAGCAGATATTCGAACGACAATACCCGAGTTACAATTACGGGATGGATATGCTGCCGGATATGCGGCAAGCAAATGGGCGGCTGAAATCTTGTTGCGCGAGGCCAACGAGCATTTTGATGTGCCTGTGAATGTGTTTCGTCCAAATATGATACTCGCCCACCGACTATATCGTGGCCAACTCAATGTACCGGATGTTTTTACGCGGCTTATTCTCAGCCTCGCTCTCACAGGCATCGCACCGCAAAGCTTTTACAAAGGAGCGATAGAGCGCGCCCATTATGAAGGATTGCCAGTCGATTTTATTGCGAAGGCAGTAGTTGCAATTAGCGGAGACAAACGAACCGGACACCAAACCTATCATGTCCTAAACCCTCATGATGACAGGGTTTCGATGGACACGTTTGTTACGTGGATCGAGCAAAGCGGCATCCCCATCGAACGTCTCAGTGAATACGCCGATTGGCGCACACGTTTTGAGGCAGCCTTGCGCGCCTTACCGGAAGAAGTAAGAACGATGACGTCGCTGCCGGCGCTTGAAGTTTTCGACTCGCCAGTCGAGGCTGTTCCGGGCTCTTCTTTGCCTGCTGAACAATTTAAATGCGTGGTGAAAGAAGTATTCACGGAAACGGGCGACATACCACACTTGGATGAAGCGCTTATAAAAAAATACCTGGCTGACCTCAAAGCCCTGGAGCTTCTCAGAGAATAGCGTCCTTAAATTTACTTTGTACTGATCATTTTTTATCGCGGATGTAAGCGATTCATGATCACCGGTTTGAGGCAAAATCAGTACTGTCTGTCTAGTTGGCGTCGTTGGTCTTAGATCTTTCTACTAACGCCAAGAGCGCATCATGAATCTGCGCATGTACGGCAGTGGGATCGACATGCAGGCAATGGGTCGCTTCTTCGATATGGATGAGTTCGCATGTAGTCATCACGTCGGTGCAAAGCGTCTGTGCGATCTCGGTTTGCACATAGATCTCGTCGCCCGCGGTAATCAGCGTCACCGGTACATCGACGTTGGGCAGGGTTTCGCTTACCGCCATCTCATCGGCGGAGACAAAGAGACCATGAATGTAGGCATTGGTGGCGCCGCCGACACGCAAGTCTGGACGGGTCCTGTGGAGCGCTTCATTTTTGAACATGCGGCTCTCTTCTCGCCCGCAAAGATCCTCGGGTTCGCTGTCGCGTTCGCCAGGATACCAAGGCCCTTCGCCCATCACATACTCATCGCCTGTACCGGCTTTGACCTGGCGGCCGGTCTCCCACCGCATGAACCAAAGCGGCGGGCGATTATGCGTGTGCGGTAGAATCGCCGGCGCCAGTGGAAAGAGGCCGTCAACATCGTCAAGGCCGCCATCATGGGCGGCGCGAATGACCGCATGCCCGCCCATGCTTTCGCCGACGACGATGAAGGGTCCCTCGCTTTGGCGCGTCGCAGCGATGTGTACAGCGACCTCAGACACTGATTGTCCGTAGTAAGACCAGTTTCCGGTATAGGTCTTTTGCGGGTCGTCCTCGCGTCGGATCGATCCGCCTTGGCCGGGAAGATCCATCGCCGTCACTTCAAATCCCATTCCGTACCAATCGCTCAAAAACTCTGAGACGAGTTCCTGGCTGGACGTATAGCTTGGCACAAAGAGCAAGGTGGCCGTCGGGTTCTTCGGCGCGGCCCTACCGACGCGGATGAACGCGCCGTCGGACATGTCAAAGCGCTCGAAGGACCACCCTTCGGGAAAGGGCACATCATGCTGATCGAGATAGGCTTGCGCTTCGGCGATCTCTTCAGGTGTTGGCTCGCGGACGAGCTCGTCATAATCCGGCGATTGCAAACAGCCGGCTAACAACAAGAGCGCCAGCAAAGTAAGGTATTTCAGCATGGGAATGGTCTTTCAGGGGGGGAGCGTACTTCTGGCTTAGGCTTCTGCGCGAAACCGATCTTTGATCTTGAGCTTGTCTATCTTGCCGGAACCGAGACGAGGCAGCGGATCTCCAACAACATGAATGACGCTTGGCTGTTTAAAAGCTGCAAGTCGATTTGAAAGAAATTCTCGGTGCTGATCTGCATCGAAGCTGCTTGGTGTGCAGACATAGACCGCAGCGCTAACAGCCTCGCCAAGCCGATCGTCAGGCACGCCGAACACGCAGGCCTCAAGAACGTTTTCGTCCGCCTGCATCGCCGCTTCAACTTCCTGGCAGGCGACGTTCTCCCCGCCGCGCAGGATCATGTCCTTCTTGCGGTCGACAATCGTAAGATAGCCGTCTTCCAAAAAGCCGAGATCGCCGGTCTTGAACCAGCCATCTTCAGTGAACGCTTTCGCTGTGTCTTCGGGCCGGTTCCAATATCCCCGCGCGATCGAGATGGCGCGCACGGCGATCTCGCCGATTTCGCCATCGGGGAGTGGTTTGCCGGCCTCACCAAAGATGGCGAGTTCCGCCAGCGGTTTCGGCGCGCGTCCTGTTGAGGCGGGCCGCTCTTTATATCCGTCGCGATTGTTGATGGCCCCTGTGCCATTGGTTTCGGTGAGACCATACGCCATGCCGGGGCGAATGCTCGGGAACTGATCCAGGAGACGTTTGACATGAGCAACCGGCCGCGCCGCGCCGCCCGCATTGATTTCGGTGAGGGACGAAAAGTCATATTGATGGCGGCTCGGGTGCTCTGTGAGCTCGCGGCTCATGGTCGGCACGCCCATGAATGTGGTGATGCGCTCCTTCTCAATGAGTTTCAGCGCTTCTTCCGCATCCCATTTGTCGAGCAGCACCATTTTGCGCCCGACCAGTACGGAGATCATGAATATGCTGTGGCAGCCGGTGACGTGGAAGAGCGGCACCGACAACAGGGTTGCCGCTTGTTCCGTTGACGGTTCTTTTCCGGTTACGCCCTTTTCGACCGCCTGCTGCGCCAGGCCGAAAGCGGCGAAATTGAACATGACATTGGTGAGCGCCCGATGGGTCGAAACAGCGCCCTTTGGATAGCTCGTTGAGCCTGATGTGTAGAAGATGGTCGCATCATCATCGGGACCAATGTCCACAGGCGTCGGCGTTGCGCCAGCCTCGATAAAGTCCGCATACGCGATCGCATTGTCATCCGCGGGCTCGCCGCGCATAACGATTTGCTTGACCGAGGCGTGGACGCTGCTGAGGCGCTGATGCCGCTCTCCATCGACCAAGGCGAGCGCGGCCCCAGCATCATCAATCGCATCGAGAATCTCCTGACCTTGCCACCAAGCATTGAGCGGCGCGGCAACGCCGCCCGCCAGAATGGTTCCGATAAAAGCGAAGATCCACTCGGGGTAATTGCGCATCGCGATGACGACCCGGTCGCCTTTTTGAACGCCTTGTTTTTGCAAGGCAGCCGCGACCGCATTGGCGTGCGCCCAGGTTTCGCCGAACGTGTAACGTTCCTCACGATAGACAAGGAAGGTTTTCTCCGCATGCTGCAACATGAACATAAAGAAGCCGCCAAGGCTCGGCGGGGCGTTCTTGAAGGCAAGCTGCTGGCCCCATGGCCGCTCAATCGGCTGAACCTCTAGGAGTTGGCCTTCTGAAGTGAGCTGCGCCAGGGCGGCGTCGTGCAATTCGTCTGTGAGGATGGTCAATGGTCTCTCCCTTGTAAGACGCGCAGGCTTTTTCTCTTGCTGCTTTTATCCCCTTCCTTGTTATTCGCATCGCCAGACAGGCTGTCGTTTTTGCGCAAAGGCAGCGGCTCCTTCTTGTGCGTCCTTCGACATGATGACAGGGCCGATGAGTTCGTTTTGGCGCGGATAGAGTTCGTCCAATCCCCAGTCTTGCGATTGCAAGACCACCTGTTTGGAGACTTGCACCGCGAGCGGCGCGTTCCCGGCGATGACTTTGGCGAGCTTTAGCGCCTCGCCGACTGCCGGACCATCCGTCAGCCGATTAACTAGACCCATCTCGTAAGCACGGGTCGCGGTGACCGGATCGCCGGTCAATATAATTTCCATGGCGAGACCCCGCGGGATCCGCCGCGGCAGGTTTACGACGCCACCGCCGCCGGCGATCAGACCGCGTTTTACTTCAGGCACGCCAAAGGATGCGCTCTTTGAGGCGACGATCATGTCGCAGGCGAGCGCGAGTTCGCAGCCGCCGGCAAGTGCAAAGCCGTCCACGGCGGCAATGAGCGGTTTTTTTGGCGGGGTTTCGGTGATGCCGGCGAGGCCGCGCCCTTCAATCATCGGGGACTCGCCGCGCAAGAAAGCTTTGAGGTCCATGCCAGACGAAAAGGCTTTTTCATTGCCTGCGAGAATCCCGACTGCGAGGTTCTGGTCTTCATCAAGACGATCGACTGCGGCCGCCACGGCTTGCGCCATTTCTTGATTGATGGCGTTGCGGGCGTCTGGCCGGTTTAGCGTGATGATCAGAACACGGCCTTGCTCTTCAACAATGACGGGGGCGGCGGTCATTTCTCGACCGTCCTTTCTAGGATGCGATCATTCCACTGATGGGCTTGAGCGGCGGCGGCGATCTGTTGGAGCTGAGTGTCAGAAAACCGCTCTTCGCCCTTGGCGTAGGTTTCAGACACCAAAGCGTAGATGGCGGAATTCAGCCGCGTGACATTGGAATTGTCGCGTTCGCCGATTTTTTTTGCTGGCACGCCGGCTATGATGGAATTGGCGTCGAATTCGGCGTTTTTGTCGACCATGGCGTGGCCGGCGACAATTGAATTATCACCAATATGGGCGCCGTCCATGATGGTCGCATTGATGCCGATGAGACAGCGATCGCCAATCGTACAGCCCCGCAACGTGGCCCGGGTGGTGATCGAGCAGTCATCGCCGATGATGGTGGGCGTGAAATCGCCTACATGGATCATGGCGAAGTCTTGGATATTCGTACGCTGACCGATTTTGATCTCATGGGCCTCAGACCGCATGACGACGTATGGGAAAATCGAAGCGCCTCCGCCGATTGCGATCTTGCCGTAGAGCAGCGCCGTTTCATGGATGAAAGCCGGCGCGTCGAGGACAACGTCCTTGCCAACATGCCCCATTGTTTCGTCCTCCAATGCGGGGCGTCATGCGCGGATGAGATCGCTGCATCGCCCTTCTGTGCTTGCGTCTGAGCGCCATTGAAGGCGACTGAGATATAATGTAAAATTCTAAGTTCTCATATCCGTATAAAGAGAAGGAATATCGGATTGATTGAAGTCAGCGATATCAAGATCGTGTCTCAGATCTGCAAGGCCGGCAGCATTCAACTTGCGTCATCTGAGATTGGGCTCACCCAGCCGGCGCTGACCAAACGTCTGCAGGCTATGGAAGACCGTTTAGGGTTCGAGATTTTCCAGCGTATGCCGCGCGGGGTGAAGCTGACCCGGCTTGGCGAGCTTTTTGTAAACCAGGGCGCTGACTTGTTGAGCCATGCGCAAGACATTGAAGCAGAAATCAATCGCCATAAGGTCGGCGAAGAAGGTTCGCTCAAGATCGGCGTGCGTCCCTGCATACAGAGCATTTTCTTTCGCAAGAGTTTGATCGCTTTCTCATCTGAATATCCCGGCATCCATCTCAAAATCGATACGCGCGACGCTTCGGTTATTTGCGACGCCATCCGCGCCGGCCAGCTTGATTTCGCGGTAATCGCTTTGGGGTATGAGGACGAATATGGGACCGATCCAGTCCTGCATCCGAGCCTCAAATTTGAGCAATTATTTTTAATGCCGGTATCGATTGTCGTGCACAAAGACCATCCAGTTCTGAAAGCGAAAGATCCGGCAACGGAGATACTCAAATACCCCGTGGCTTGCGAAACACCGCCCGCGAGCCTTCAACGCAGTATGAAGCGTATCGCTCAAAACGCTGGCATACCTTTCGATGGCGCGCGCATTCTGGTGGATGATTATGATTTCATTCTGCGCCTTGTCTCTCGGTCAAACTTTTGGACGTCGGTCTTTTCCGAAAACGAGAAAGACCTAAGCCGACTCAATCAATTCGCGTTCTTGCGCGAAGACGCGCTGATCCCACCCATGAAAGTCGGCATCTGCGCACGGAAGAATTGGCATATGCCGCTGACGGCGAAGAAACTGGTCGACACGCTCATCATCAATGCTGAAGCCTATAAGATCGAGGCTACCGACTCGTAATCTGCGACTGACTGCCGCCGCACGGCCCAGCCTGTTTAATCCGGGGTGGGAAAGACCTATTCATTTTGCGAGCAGCCAATCGGCGTTGACTGTTTTAGGCCTGAACATCGGCTTACATCACGGATCCAAAGGAGCTTCGGAAATGAGGATAATGTCTTTTGTGACGCCTCTTATCGGGCTTGCATCGATAGGCCTGATCGGCGCCGCAACCGCAGCCGCACAAAGCAAGCCTATCCAGAAACAATCTTTCGACCAGTCGGAAATCGACGCATTTATCGAGGTCTATCCTCAGATCAAACAGGTTCGAATGATGCAAGCCTGGCTGGAGGACAATTCTCCGGGTACGTTTTCATTCACAGGTCTTGTCGATCCAACCGACGCAACCGTCGTTTCGCCTCAGGCGACCGTCGACTATGGTTATAACTGGTTCAGCCTTTCAGACGGCCCGGTTATCCTGACGACGCCAGCCTACGACAGGTTTTTCTCGGTCGCGGTTTACGACATGCGCCATAATGTGCCTGCTGTGATCGTAAACCCTGACAAGCCCATCGTCATCAAGCGGCCGGATCAAGCGTCCCCGGACGAGGACGCCAACATCGTTACATTGGAAACCGATCAGGGTCTCGTCTTTACGCGCATGTTGGTCGTCGACAATCTCAACGAGGTGCGCGCGTTAAGCAAACAAATCATCATGCAAGGCGGCGCCGGCGATATGTCTTATCCGCTCGATCCAGTCCCTGATGGCTTGGAGGCAACGACGGAAGCCTATCTTGTCGGCGAGCATCGGCGCCTTTCTGCAGAGGGGGCTTTGCAAAAAGGCGCGATCCCCAAAAAGTCAGGAGACGTGCCGCCAAAATATCTCGCAGTCGCCGTTATGATCGGCCAGTTGGCGACGCCCTTTGATTTCGTGCGATACTGGTCCGCCTTTGCAGACGTCGACGGCTCACCCATCGATCCAGACGGCCGGTACAGGCTCGATGTGCCTGCGGGTTTGGTCAAGGACAATGGCTACATTTCGGTGACGCCTTATTCTCTCGAAACAAAATTGCTTATTCCCAACGAACAGCAAATCTATGACAGAACCAGCTACACAATGGAGCCGAACAGCGATGGCGGATATACGATTGTTCTTAGTCCGGACGGGCTGGGACAAAACGGTCTGCCAACCAGCAGCGTCCCCTATTACGTGCTCTTGCGCGCCTACTTGCCCAGAGACGGCGTCGACGTAACAGCCACGCTTTCGCGGATCGACGAACGCTGAATCAGTGAGCGCGCGGCTCTGTCGCCGACGAATTCAGGCATATTGGAAACAGAACTGAATCGGTCATCGACCGGTTGTTCAATCCGCATCTCAGCGTCGCATACTTCGATCGGTCAAAGATGGCGGCTTTCGCCTCGTACGCCAAAAATCCGCTCTAGAGTGTTTAGCGCCACCCCCTCAGAGCCTGCTGACCTTGGCTAGAATCAGACGAATGCTCCAACCTCTTTGATTGAGTGTTCTGAAACGGAGAGGACGGGCGGGAACTATCAACCGGCGCCCCCTTTTTCTTCAAAACGCTCTATTGCAGTCTGAAAGCGAAGCCGTTCAAAAGAATGGCCAATTTCGTCAGCGAAAAAACACGACCAGCACCTATCGAAACCTCCATTGCCGATGCCGAAATCTCCCGCCAAAACCTCTGTACCCCGCCAAAAACGCGCGAAGGAGACCTATGACCGGCTTGTTGCGGTCACGGGTGAACTCCTGGACGAGGTCGGGTTTGAGCGGGTGTCGACCAATATGATCGCCGAGCGCGCCGGCGTATCTCCTCCAGCGCTTTATCGCTATTTCAAAGACAAATACGACCTCATCGGCGCTTTCGGACGGTTCGTCATGGAGGCGCAAAACGCGCTTCTTGCGGAAGTCGGTGAGAATCTCTTCACCGACCCTGACTATGTTTTGACCAGCGCGATCCTGATCCGCCTTAATCTCAAGACTGTTGAAGTGACCGAAGCGATTCCGGGCGGGGTTCGGGTAATGAGATGTCTGCGCGTTGTGCCGGCCCTCAGCCATGTCCGCACCGATTCTCACCATGAAATGGCGACGGCTTTGGCCGCCGCCGCCGTCATCCACCGGCCGGAACTTTCCGAAGGGGAGATCTACCGCCAATCGCTCCTTTCTATCGAGATCGGCTACACCGTGATCGAATTTGTGTTGGAGAATCCAGAACTCGATCGCGTGGCGACAATCAGAGACGCTTGCAATGCGATTGCGGCTTTTAACAGCGTTGTCGTGCGGGTGGACGAACCGCTGGACGCTTACCGGTAAGCGCCCCCCTGCGAGTTTCCGTGGCCTAAGATGTCACGCTCGCGCAATCGTCTTTTACTTGCGCGGCTTGCATGACTGGCAGGCTGCCTTCGCCAGAAATCTGGCGGCGCACCAGCACGAGCCCCCGTGTCGATGGGCTCGTAACCAGTTGCGCGCCAGACGGCGCGTCTTGGCCTTTTTGTACAAGGATGACGTCCGAACGCTGCGGCGTGAAGAGATCGCCTGTCAGCGTCTCATAATTGTTCGTGATATGATCAAAAAAGGAGACCGACAAATAGCCATTGGTGGGGCCGATGCTGATGCGCAAAGGCGCGCTTTCCAGATCATAAACGCAGGTCGAATACAAAAGATCCGGCGACGGACGCACGACAAATTGGCGATAAGGGTCAGCCGGTTCGCGCAACGTCATCGCGTTCACGCCAGCGCCGCGTTCGGCCAGCCCTTCCATAGCTTTGATCATGATGACTTTCGGGATCGCCCAATTCATGGCGCCCCAACCCGCGAATGTCGCGACGAGAAGAGCGACAGCAAAGATCGCGATACGGATCATGAAGCTGCTCCTTCACCGCACGAAAGACGTTCCAGCGTTGGAAAGCCTGAGACCTCGCCGGACATGAGATAATCAAGGTGCGGACGATAGAGGCGCAAAGTGAGGTCAAAAGTTTGTGCGCCATTGGTGGAAATCCAATTGACTGCCTCGTCTGGCCGCGAAGCGCTGACAATCGCGGTCCACCCCTCGTCATCAGCGATGACTTCATCGCGGTTTATAGATGCAGCGCCGTCACGATTTTTCGCGAGATAGCTCGCCTCATCATAAAGCGTGATAGACCACCATTCAGCGGGAAAGCCGGCGCCGGAAAGACGGTAGCTGCAATTGGCGTCGAGATCGCGTCCAGCCGCGTCGATGGAGCGCGTATAGTAGACCGTCTCTGTGCGCTTCAACGCGAATAAACCTTTGCGGGCGATCCGTGCACGGAGCGCGCCAGAGGCGTTTTCCGAGCCGATCTCAAAATCGGTTTTCCAGGCCCCGTCGACGACTGCACCCGGCTTATCGCCGCCCAATTGGTTTTGGCCGCTGCGCACCAACGCGGCGCCAGCGCCAATGACGAGACCGGCGACGACGCAAGCGAGTGCGATGAGGATTGTCTTTTGCATAGCCGCGTTCCGCCCCATTGATTGTTTCATACTCGATTGAGCCGAAGCTTTTAGCCATAGGCGCTGAGCAACAAAGCTGAGCGGCGCCATACGATTGACAATAAGCTAGTTCCCGCTAACATTTCTGTCAATCAAGGAACAAGCTCGCCTCGCGAGTAAGCTAACCGGCGGGCCATGAAGAAGATCCTCGTCATTATTATTGCTTTGTTTGCGCTTGGCGGCGCGGCTTTCGCTTGGGTCACGGGCGTCTTCGCGCCGGATCCTTTTGACTGGGAGGCAGCGCTTGCGCGCGGCGATCTCTATGACGTTCGCATTGTGCGCGATGCTTATGGCGTGCCCCACGTCTTTGGCGAGCGGGATGTCGACGCGGCTTTCGGCTTCGCCTACGCGCAAGCTGAGGACAACATCAGCAATATTGAACAGAGCTTTGTCTTCGCCCGCGGCCAGATGGGTGAGACCACGGGCCGCGAAGGCGCCAAAACCGACTATCTCATTGCCGCCATGCGAGTGCGAGAGACCTTCAATGAGAAGTACGAAATCGATCTGTCGCCAGAGGTTCGCGCTTTGCTCGACGCCTACGCGGACGGGATTAACTTCTACTGCGCTGAAGAGGCCGGCCGCTGCACCAAAGGCTTTGCGCCGCTGACGGGGTTTGAAGTCGCCTCGGCGCCAAAGACCCGCGGGCCCTTCGTTTATGGTCTTGATGATGTGCTTACGGATTTGTTCGACGACGAGAGTGCGGACAGCAGTGAGCAGGCGAGCGTCCCGATGACGGGGCGTGAGTACGCCTCTTATGTTGGCGTTGACACATCGATCATCGGGTCGAATGCAATCGCCGTCGCTCCGTCGCGTTCGCCGGACGGCCACACGCGGCTTTTCTCAAACGCCCACCAACCTTTTGTAGGCCCGACGGCGCTTTATGAAGCCCGGGTCCAATCCAATGAAGGGTGGGACATTTATGGGGCTTTCGTTACAGGGTCGCCGTTTTCCATATTTGGCGCCAATTCCGAGCTTGCCTGGACCATCACGGTGAGCAAGCCGGACCTGATTGATGTCTATGAAATGGAGGTCAATGATCCGAAAGATCCAACCCAGTACCTGCTTGACGGCGAGTGGCGGGATTTTGAGATCTCGACGGCCCATCTGAAAGTAAAGCTTTGGGGACCGATCACCATCACGGTCAAACGCAAAGTTTATCATTCCGTACACGGGCCAGTCTTGGAAACGCCAAATGGATGGTTCGCGATTTCTTTTGCAGGCTATGGCGACATTCAATCGATCGAACAACTTTACGGGATGAACAAGGCGAAGACCCAAGCCGATTGGCTGAGCGCCATGAACCGCCAAGGCGTTGCAGCGTTCAATGTGATCTACGCCGATAAAACCGGCAACATCGCGTACTACTATAATGCGCGCTCGCCGATCCGGTCAGCCGAATGGGATTGGTCGACGATTGCGCCGGGCGATCGCAGCGATTTGCTTTGGACCGGCATCCATCCATTTCGATCAGTCATGCCGTTTGTGGAGAACCCGCCGTCTGGTTTCGTGGTCTCTGCGAACCATGACCCGTTTCATGTGACGGGCGCCGGCGACAATCCGGACCCAGCTGATTTTCCGGATCATGTCGGGGTCGTCAGCGAAACCAGCAATCGCGGCTTACGGATCTTTCGTCTGTTCGACTCCGATCCCTCGATCAGCCGCGACGACATCCTGGACTATAAGATGGACGGCTATTACGCCGAAGACTCCTATTTGATGACGCTGCTGCAAGAGATCCAATCAGACCCGACGATCGCAGGCGAACCAGAATTCGCTGACGCGCTTGCGCTCCTCAGCGGTTGGGACGGAAATACCGAGGTCGACTCGCGAGAGGCGGCGCTCGCAACCCGGATTGGGCATCTCCTTTACGGCATTCAGATCAATCCAACGAAGTCGGATCCGATCCTGACGGACAAGGTCGAAGCGGTGCGCCAAGCCATAGCGGAACTCAAAGAAGGCTTTGGGCGGATCGATCCGACCTGGGGCGAGGTCAACCGTCTCAAGCGCGGGGATGTGGATTTACCGCTGCGCGGCGGACCGGATGTCCTGCGCGCGATTTATTCCACCGACAATCCGAAAGACGGCCCGCTTGCCGCGATCGCTGGCGACAGCCTTCAATATTTCATCGAGTGGGATCTGGACGGAAACATGTCGATCGAGAGCGTCTATCATTTCGGCGCGAACAAAATGGACCCGGCCTCTCCTCACTATGCCGATCAAGCCGAGCTCTTTGCGAAAGAAAAATTCCGTACTCCTCCGATGACGTTGGAGGCGGCGTTAGCCGAAGCAACCGCGGACTACGCACCAGGTCACCGCTAGGCGCCATTCACGCCTGCGACTGCCACCGCGTTGCAATAATACGACAGCGAGCCAAAAACTAGCGAGCGCTAGCTTTATGCGTGGACGCAAATGCTAGCTATAGCTAATATATAGTCATAACTAGCAAAATGCCGGTTTGCCGCGCGATTTCCATAGCGGCGACGCGATTAACCGGCGGCGCCATCGCAAGCCAAAGCGCTCGGGAGGAAAACATGTGCATTCAAATGCGTTCGAAGAAATGGCGGGCATCGCTCGCCGGCAGTGTCGCAGTTTCAGCGCTTTTGGCCGGCGCGACGGCCGCGCAGGAGATAGGCGATACGTCCGAAACGGAAACCGCCGTGGACACCGTGATCGTTACCGCGAACAAACGTCAGCAGACCTTGCAAGAAGTTCCCGTCGCCGTGAGCGTGGTAGCGGGAGAGCTCATCGACAATGCCGAGATTATCGACATCATTGATTTGCAGGCCAGCGTCCCCTCTTTGCGGGTCAATCAGCTGCAGACCTCGTCAAGCACCGTGTTCGCCATTCGCGGCTTTGGCAATGGCTCCAACAACCCAGGGATCGATCCCTCCGTAGGCGTCTTTGTGGACGGCGTCTTCCGTTCGCGCGTTTCCTCCTCCTTGTTCGACTTCCCGACCCTTGAACGGGTCGAGGTGTTGAGAGGACCGCAATCGACCTTGTTCGGAAAAAACGTGTCGGTGGGCGCGATCAATGTGACGACGAAGGCCCCCTCCTTTGATTGGGAAGGCTCGGTCGAAGCGACGGTCGGCAATCTTGATACGGTGCGTTTCCGCGGCACGCTGTCTGGACCGATTACCGATGAGCTTGCTTTCCGCATTTCAGGAACCACCAACAATCGCGACGGGACCTACACCAATCTTGTGAACGGGTCAGAGAACATCAATGATCGCGATCGCTGGTCGGTGCGCGGACAATTGCTTTGGGAGCCGACCGAGAAAATCTCGTTTCGGCTCATAGGCGATATCGATGAAATCGACGAGACCTGCTGCGGCGCAATCTTTTTTGAACAAGGCCCCGTGACTTCCCAATTGATTGGCGGCGTGCTTGGCGGCCTGGTGCCGCCGGCGGATGCCGATCCCGGCGACCGGCTGGTCGCGGTCGATCCTGAGCCGCGCAATGAGCTTGATGGCAAAGGCCTTTCACTCCAGGGCGATTGGGATCTTGGCTGGGGAACGGTGACGTCGATCACAGCTTTTCGGTCACAAACCGATTTCAACTCCATCGACGCCGACTTCACGGGCGCCGATTTGATCCGCCAACCGCGGACGCTCGATTTTGACACCTTTACTCAAGAGCTGCGCATCGCCGGCGAGTGGGAAAGCGATATCGGGACCTTCAATTGGCTCGCGGGCGGGTTTTACTTCAATGAAGACCTGACCTTTGACACGGCGGGGCTCGGCGGCGCGGACTGGCGCGCTTTTGGCGACGCCTTGCTGGCCCCGGCCAACACAAACCTTGCAGTCGTTGAAGGGGCGACGCAATTGATCGGCGCCCTGACAGCCGATTCGGCGCTCACTGGCCCAGCGCTCTTTCCGGAGCTTTCCCCACTTGGCGGTCCAAGCGTTTTGCCGACAGGATCAAGTTATGCTGAAGGCGCAGGCCCCATGGGCCGGTTTGAGCAAGACAATGAGCTCTTCTCGCTCTTTGTTCAGACCGATTGGGCGATCACCGATCGTCTGACGCTCACCGGCGGGGTTGGTTATACGCGCGACAAAAAAGAAGTGACCGGACTGCTCACGCAGACCGATCCTTTCCAAAACATCGATCTTGCGCAGTTCGGTACGTCAGGCATCTCGCTTGAAGCTGCGAACCTTCTCGGCCAAGCAATTGGGACGCCGTTCGTTCTTAATAATCCGACCCCATTCTTTGCCGCCGCCGCGATCGCTTCCGCGACGAGCCCCACTTTCGCCCTTGATCGCGCTACGGCGCTTCAGGGCGCCATTACCAACGCGACCCTGGTCTCCCAAGGCCTCGCTACGCCAAGTCCATTTTTGGCGGCGGGTCTTGGCTTGACGCTCCTCGAACCCTTCCAGATTTTCAGGCTTGGGCCAAGCTTCCCGGCCGATGGAGCGGTGCGTGATGATGACATCACATTGAGCGATGACGGCTACGTTGTCGATGACGCTTTCACTTTCACAGGACGTCTCGCCTATGACGTCACTGAGAACATCAACACTTATTTCAGCTATTCGACCGGATACAAACCACCGGCCTCGAACCTGGCGCTCACCACTTTGCCGCCGACCACAGCTGCCGATGGATCTATCGTTGGCCGTTTTGCCGGCGGCGAAGATGTCCGGGTTTTCGAGATCGGCGTTAAAGCCGCTTATGACTGGGGCTATATCAATCTCGCGCTGTTTGATCAGTCTGTGGATGATTTCCAATCGGTGATCTTCACCGGTATTGGGCAACAGCTTTCAAATGCCGGCAAGCAGACGGTCCAAGGCGTAGAAGTTGAAGCGTCGGTCAATCCGATCGACCCGCTCAATCTCTTCTTTGGTCTGACTTATCTTGATCCAGAGTTTGAGAGCTTTGAGGCCGCGCCCTGTCCGTCAGCAGGCTTCTTATCGATTACCGATCCGGAGATTGTCGCAGCCTGCGCAGATCCGGCGGTCAACAGCGTTGATATTTCCGGCACGCGACCATCCGGCATCCATGATGTGAGCCTAACGACATCAGCTAGCTACCGCTTTGATCTCGGCAACGGGACGACGCTCACGCCCCGGATTGAATATCTCTATGAGAATGAGGTCAGTCTGTTTGAGCCGGAAAATGGTTCCGCGCCGACCCGCAAGGTCAACCAGATCAATGCCAATATCTTGCTACTGATGGAGAACGGGTTCGCCATCAATGTGTGGGGCCGCAATCTCACCGATGACGATTCCAACATCACCTTTTTCAACTCGGTTGCCCAAGCCGGCTCGTTCAACAGCTACATCACGCCGCCGCGGCAATGGGGCGTTTCCATTCGCAAGGAGTTCTAACCCTCTGGCTTGCGTCTCAAGCCTAGAACCGGCGTGCGCCGGTCGCGTTTTTCCTCCCTCGCGACCAGCGCACGCCGCACGTCTGGAGAAACGGATGAAGACTGGATCCAAAACAGGGGCGCATGATGCGCGGTCGATCGGCCAGGCGTTCCGATCAAGATTGTATGAGATCGCTGAAGGCCGCGATCGCCAGGGAGGCGTCGCGTAGTGTCGTCTTTCGATCGATGCTTGGATCGCCTAGTACAAATTCCATCGCGGAATAGCCAATCTCCATGGAGAGGCGGACCTGGCGATAGATCTCTGCTTCATCAAGCTCAGTATGCACGGATGTTGCCGCCTCACAGAGTGAACGCGCCATCTCATCATGGGACTCGTTCACGATATGGTTGAGTTGCGGCACGGTTCGAAGACATCGCATGACTGCAACGCCGCCGGTGAAATCTTCGGTGATCGCGACCATCTCGCGCAGCAAGTCCTCGACCATGGGCGAGGTCAGGACGTAATCCGGGTCTTCTTTGATCTGTGTGCCAATGTTAAGGATCAGCTTATCTTTGAGCCCGATCCATCGTTTTCCGACCGCACCAATGAGGTCGTATTTATCAGCAAAATAGCGATAGAGGGCTGGCGGCGAAACGCCGGCATGCTCGGCGATCAAGTTGGTCGATACTTTTTCAAAGTCGTGCGCGGCGAGAAGTTCGCCGGCGCTTTCCAAGAGCCGTTCATATGTGGCGATCGCGCGTTGCTGGCGAGGCACGGAGGTGGCGATGTCCGGTTTGCTCATTAAACGTCTCGTGACCTCATGCGCGCATGCGGATGTTTTCGCTTTTCTCAACCAGAGTACATGGAAGCATGACGCGACGCCATATGCGACTCGCATAAGTCAACGTGTAGAATTGTTTTTTTTGCGCAAAGTTCTCGTCAAGCACTCGCGGCGCTCCCTCCGATCGACCTTCAACAACAATGCAAATACCGCCAGCTCTGCGAGCGGGCTCTATTAAGGAGACCTTCCATGGTGAAACGTAAACTATTGATCAGCACCCTCGGCTTGGCGCTGGTCGCCTGCGGCGGTCAGGACCAGAATGCGGGCCAAGTGAGCGAGACAGGCCGTCCGTTCGAGACGGTGCTTTTGGAGAAGCTCATTGAAGCTGAGCCTGGCGACGTTATCGAAATCCCGGAAGGCAAATTCAGCTTCAACCAGTCTTTGAGCTTGATGGTGGACGGCGTCACCATTCGGGGCGCGGGTCACGATAAGTCCATCCTGAGCTTCAAAGACCAGGTTGCCGGCGCCGAAGGCATCCTCGTCACCGCCAGTGATTTTACGATTGAGGATCTCGCCATTGAGGACACGACCGGCGACGCTCTGAAGGTGAATGGCGGTGAGAACATCGTCATCCGCGGGCTGCGTGTGGAATGGACCAATGGGCCGGCTACCGAAAACGGCGCTTATGGGCTCTATCCCGTTCAGACCAAGAACGTTTTGATGGAAGACAATATCGCGATCGGCGCGTCGGACGCCGGCATTTATGTCGGTCAATCACAAAACATCGTTATCCGGAACAATCGGGTTGAGTACAATGTCGCGGGCATTGAAGTCGAAAATTCCATCGGCGCCGACGTTTATGGCAATGTCGCGACCAACAATACCGGTGGCATTCTTGTCTTTAACATGCCGAACCTGCCGCAGCCTGGTTACGGCACGCGAGTCTTTGACAACGACGTCTTCGCCAACAACACCCAGAATTTCGCCCATGAAGGCAGCGCTGTCGCAGGCATTCCGACAGGCACGGGCATTCTCATAAATTCCAACGACCAGATCGAGATTTTCAATAATCGAATCGCCGACAACGACACCGCCAATGTGATAATTTCCAGCCTCTACACAGCGGGTTATGTCGACAAGGCCGTACAGGACACATTCGACGCTTATCCTGAAGCGATTTGGATTTATCAAAACGAATTCCAAGGCGGCGGCGCCAAACCTGACGGCGAGGCTTTTGAGGCGATACGGGTCGGACTTTTTGGACCTGAAGGGCGTCTGCCGGACGTGTTTTTTGACGGTTATGTGGATGAGAGCAAATTTGTCGATGGCGAATGGGCGGCGGACCAACGCATTTGCGTGAGCGATGAGGGCGTCGATCTTCTCAACATCGATGCTCCGAATGGGTTTGCGGCACCGCGCGTGGAATCGGAGCTCTACCGCTGCACACTCAATGCGCTGCCTGAGATCAGTCTTGCATTTTTAAATTAAGGCCCTTTGACAACCCATGCGTATTTCATTCTCGCTCGCCTTACTTTGCGCCCTCTTCGTCTCGGCCTGCACTGACGCGCCGTCCGCCCCGATGCCGACCTATTTTGCTGAGGAGACCCCTTCGAATCTCTCTGAATGGGGGCAAGTAACGATTGAGGACAGGGCGCTTGCGTTGGGCGCCGACGTTGCGCCGTATGATTTGAACACGGCCCTTTTTACGGACTATGCCCATAAGCTGCGGACAATCTGGATGCCGGAAGGCGTTGCGGCGACGTACAAAGAAGAGACGGTGTTCGACTTCCCGGTCGGCGCCGTGATCACCAAGACCTTCTATTATCCGCAAGCAGCAAGCGGCCTTGCAGATGAGGTGGCGCTCACCGAGATCAGTGGCGAGCTTTTTGATGGCGCGCATCTTCCGCTAAAACGCGTGAAGCTCATTGAGACGCGTGTTTTGGTCAATCGCGCCGAAGGCTGGGAGGCGCTCTCTTATCGCTGGAATAAAGAGCAGACCGACGCGACGCTCCTCAAGACTGGCGACATTCTACCGCTCACATTGGTGTCTGCAGACGGCGCCAAAGAGCCGTTTAATTACATTGTGCCGAATGTAAATCAGTGCGCGAGTTGCCATGCCACCGATTCCAACACGCGCGAGATCTGGCCAATCGGTCCTAAGGCGCGCCATCTTAATCGTGACTTTGACTATCCTCATGGCGCCAACAATCAGCTCGCGCATTTGCAGACCGTGGGCTATTTGACCGGCGTTCCTGGCGTAGATACGGCGCCAAAGAATGCAGCCTGGGACGACGCGAGCGCCGGGATCGAAGCGCTGGCGCGTTCCTATCTCGATATCAATTGTTCGCACTGTCACAGCCCGGTGGGCCCAGCCGACACGTCAGGACTTTTCTTAGAGCCGCACACGATCGGGCCCAATTTGGGCCTTTGCAAATTGCCAATCGCGGCGGGCGCTGGCACGGGCAATCGCTTCTGGGGAATTAAGCCGGGAGATCCCGAAGGCTCCATCCTTTGGTATCGGCTCAACAATACCAAACCCGACGTAATGATGCCGGAAATTGGTCGGTCTACAATCCATGACGAAGGTGTTGCGCTTATTGCGGCGTGGATTTCCCAAATGGACGGCGAGTGCGAGTAGAACAGTACAACTCAGTTTGGGATTATTGACCCCTTTGAGGTCAACTAAGGTTCGGTTCCGGAGGCGTCGTCGGGCGCCGCGTCGCCGGCTTCAACCGCGATGGGTCTTACATCGTCAATGAGATGATAGATAAATTTACCCGGTTGCTCGAAGTGCATCATATGCGCCGAGTGTTCGAACCAAACAATTTTCTTGGCCGGCGCTTCTAGATCTTTAAACCACGCAAACGATACCTCTGACGGCGTCGCATAGTCGTGTCGGCCGGAAAACAAAAACACGGGCGCTTCGAGTTTCGTTACGTCCCGGTAATTGACGCCGCCCAGTTGCGGCAGCAATTGAACGACAACATTTATGATTTCACTGTCCGCGTTCAAGTCGGCGTCGGTATAGTCCGGCGACAAAGGGCGCAGATTATACTCATAATCGAGGTTTGGACGCCCCCAGGTCATGCCCCCATAAGCCGACACCCACTTTCTCTGTACGATCACCTCCTCAACTGAGATGGTCCCGTCTTCTTTCGGATATGGCGCAATCGCCTCGAGCTCCTGAATGGCGATTTCTTCGCCGCGACGACGCGCTTCTTCAAGCGCAAAGCGATAGCTGACCGCTTCGTTATCGAGTGTGTTGACGACCTGTCCCATCCCTACATAGGCATGAAGCCACTCCGGGCGCCGTTTCGCCAGTTCAAGCCCGAGTATAGAGCCCCAAGAATGGCCGAGCACAAATATTTTATCTTTGTCGTATTCTCTTCGAAGATAGGATGCGACCTCTTCCGCATCCTTGATCATGCGTTCGACGGTGATTGTCGGAATGACTTCCGCCTGGTCGTTTGAGACGGCGGTCTTTCCGCTGCCGCGCTGATCCCATTGAACGACGGTGAAATAGTCTTCAAGCGGAGACTGATAAAACCAGCGCACCGGCATTTCGGTTGTCCCGGGGCCGCCATGAATAAAAAGGAGAATAGGATTCCTCAGATCGCGTCCGCGCACGGAGATCCATTGTTTGATCCCGCCGATGTCTATTTCTTTTAAGTCATTAATCCCGCGCGGCGCCTGAATCTCCTGTCCCTGACGGATGACATCCTGCACTTTCGCCCGCGAAAACTGAGGCCCGCCGACAGCGGGGTTTTCCGCCCACGCGGAAGCGAACGTCAATGAACACATGAAGAAGAACGGCAGCAAAACTCGAATTCGCATGGCGCAATCAACCCCGCTTCTATGAATGCCAATCGCTTTCGCTATCATAGTGGGAAACGTAAACGTTCCCAAAAGAAGACGGCGCCGCTCCCCGGAGAAAGAACGACGCCTAGATCAAACACGTTTTCCGCGCGATCAAAATTGACGTCCGATCGTAACGCCGAAGGTGCGCGGCCTATTGATCGTCGTTCGCTCCAACGAAAGGGGCGCGCCCTGTCGTAGCCCGACAACCATCGTTCGATCGAGTTCGGCCCGTTCATCGGTGAGATTGTCAACGAAGACAGTGAAAGAGTATGGGCCATGCTCCAGGCCGGCGCGCAAACCCAAGAGAACATAGCTGTCTAAGTCGCTGGGCGCCGGACCAAGGGAGCTTTGCCGGCCGCCGACATATTGCAGGTTTCCGCGGATAAAGCCGTTGCTGTCGCCGAAGACGGGCTGGACGAGCTCAAAGTTCACCGCCGAACTCCATTTCGGCGTCACCGGAATGCGTTGATCGGGAAGCGCAAAAGCGCTCAGAGAGGCGGGCACTTCATCCAAGGAAGCATCTGTATAAGTGACCTGGCCGCCAAGCGTCAGGTTTTCGTTGACGACATACGTCGCGTCGAATTCCACACCTTTGCTCGTTGCATCGCCAGCGTTCAAAAACCCGTCGAAGCCATCGCCGCGGCTGACATTCAACTGAATGTCCTTCCAGTCGATGTAGAATAACGCGGTAGTGACCGTCAAAGCATCGTCCAGGGCCTGGAACTTTGCCCCGACTTCGTAATTCCACAAACTGTCGGAGTCATATGTCGCCCCAACGTCAATGGTGCAGCCAGCCCCAGGATCGCAGGGCGGAAGTCCTGGGTTGACGCCGCCAATGCGGAAGCCTTGCGCGGCCTGAAAGTACAGAAGCGCGTTGTCGGCAAGGTCATAGGAAACATTGACTTTGGGTGTTGTCGGCGTCTCGCTGAATTCGCCCGACAATGTCGCCTGAACTAGCAGCCCGTCATTGACCGTCACGTTAGTCCGCTCGATGTCGGAGACGCGTACGCCCGCCGTTACGTTCAGGCGGTCCGTCAGATCGTAACCCAGTTCAACAAAGCCCGCGAACTGCTCAATATCCGAATCCCGATCGAGATAGAAAACATTCGCAGCCGGCGTCGCTGGCGCCGGAACCCCGAACGGATTGATGGTCTGAAGGAAATCGTCGCTGCGGTCTAAGTAGAACCCGCCGATAAGCCAACTGAACGGGCCATCGCCATTGGAGGCCAGCCGAATTTCTTGAGACCAGGTCTTCCCTTCATAAAGAAGCGGCGACACGACGCGCGGAATGCCAAGCCCCTCGGTAAAGAAATCGATATCGTTCTGGAAAAAACGACTACGATCGAAATAGGACGTTGCAGATGTTAGCGTTGCAAAACCAAAGTCATAGTTGATTTTGAGGTTTGCAATCGCGATCTCGTCTTCGAATGGCTGATCCGAGCTTTGCTGAATAACCAGGTCAGGAAACTCGTCCGTAACCTGCTCAAATGCGCCGAATTCGCTTTTCTGGTAGATGCCGGTCAGAACGACATCAAGCGCGTCGGTCGGTTGCACCCGTAAAGCTACGCGTCCGCCGTAGGATTCTTCATCGTTGATATTGTCTTCAGCGCTCGAACCCAAGCCGGCGTAGCCGTCATCCAGGAAGCCGCTGTTTTTGATGCCGTAACCAACGATTCTAAGCGCTGCTCTGTCAGAAAACGGCAGGTTCACCCAACCGCTCACCTCGCCGTTGCCGCCGCCATTTTCCGTTCCGGAACCGGTGAGCTGTATCGCGCCGGAGACGCCGTCGAATTCCGGCATGCGGGGCAACACCCGCAGCGTGCCGCCCAACGAACCGCTGCCGTAAACCGTGCCTTGCGGACCACGCAGCACTTCGATCCGATCGATATCGAAGAGCTTAAGGTCGGGTTGCGCCGCAGCTTCAGAAATCGGCACTTCATCAAGGTAAACGCCAACGGTCGCTTCAGCGCCTTGACCGATGTCCGCGCCGGTAGTCACGCCGCGAATAAAAACCTGTGAACGCCCCGCGCCGGCGTCGATGAATGAAACGCCGGCAAGATTGCGCGCATAGTCGGAAAAATTCACGGCGCCGATTTTTTCAAGATCATCCCCGCTCACAGCCTGAATGGCGAGCGGCACATCAATGAGCCGCTCGGCGCGGCGCGTTGCGGTGACGATGATCGTGTCGTCTTGCGACGCGCTTGTTCCATCAGACCCCTCCTCTTGAGCAACCGCTAGAGCGCCGCCCGCCGCAAAACTAAGGGCTGTTGCTAGTAAGAGGCTCTTCTTCAGCTCCCCAAAACGATCCCCACTCATGATCTGGCGTATGTTTGACATTCAGATTCCCTCCCCACTTTCTGGCGCGCAATAATATTTCCTGATTTTTCCATAAATGATAATTTCGTCCATTATGGAAAATGTCAAGCAACAAGCCTTCGCGAGGGCAGCTTTAATGAAAGGCGCGGCCCAAATGCACCAGACAAGACCGCGACCAACCGCTTACTGCTGCTAAAAAGCACTCTATATTGTTGAAAAATCGCCCAATTGGGGACTAATCTGGAAAGAAATTTTCGGTTTTGAAAAGTACAGTGGCGCTCCGTGAGGCTTTGAGCGACGCCAGCAATTGGAAAAGAAAGAACATGCACGCTCTCGATTTAAGCTCCAATTTAGCGGCCAGCCCTGGCGCAACGCTAAAAAATATTAGAAATAACAAAGGGTTAACACTGGCAGATGTGAGCGAACTGACGGGATTTCCGGTTTCGACGCTTTCGAAACTTGAAAACGGCCGGACCGAACTCACCGTAGACAAGTTACTGAGGATTACCCTCGCCCTTGGCGTCAATGTCGCCGACCTCTTCAGAAGCGCCTCTCACGCGCGAGAAAACAGCGAGCACAACTGTCGCCGAAGCATTACGAGATCGGGCGAAGGCGACACCGTCTCATCGCATACCGGCGACTACACCCACCTCTCCTCCGATTTGCTGAGCAAACAGATCAAGCCCATCATCGGTGAGATAAAAGCCAAAAGCATCGAAGAGTTTGGAGAGTTTCATCGGCACTCAGGCGAAGAATTCCTCTACGTCCTGGAAGGCGAATTGCTATTATATACAGATACTTATGGCCCAACCCATCTGAAGGAAGGCGACGCCATCCAATTCGACAGCATGATGGGGCACGCCTATGTCGCCAAGGGCGACGCACCCTGCCGGATTATGACAGTTTCCACGACGCCAGATGCGGAGATCCTCGCGCCGGCCCATCGCGAATCGACCGCACTGCGGGTCTTGTCGTCGACCTCCAACGCAGTGGACTGAGCCCAAACAAGGCGCCTTTTCGGACACTTCCTGAAAAAGAAAAACTTTCCATATTGGAAACTTCTGGCTACTCTTGTCCTTCCGAGCGCGAAGCAGGAATGGAAAATGAGTATTTGGCAATCGGAAGAGTTCGATAATCACGAGCAAGTCTGTTTCTTTTCGGACCAGGAAACAAATTTGCGCGCCATTGTTGCAATTCATTCGACAGCCCGCGGCCCCGCCGCAGGGGGCACGCGCTTCAAATCATATCCAACTGACGATCTGGCCCTCGACGACGCGCTGCGCCTGTCGCGCGCGATGTCTTACAAATCCGCGCTGGCGGGCCTGCCTCTCGGCGGCGGCAAAGCCGTGATTATCGGCGACCCGCGCGAAATCAAATCCCGCGAACTGTTGCTGGCGTTTGGACGCTTTATCGACCGTATAGGGAATGTATTCGCAACGGGTGAAGACGTTGGTTTTTCCGTTGCCGATGTCGAAGTCATGCACGAAGTCACGCCTTATGTCGGAGGAACGTCAAAGGGCGCAGGAGATCCGTCCATCCACACTGCGACCGGCGTTCTGCATGGGTTGCGCGCAGTTGCCGAGTTTCGTTTAGGCCGAAAGAACTTTGAAGGAATGACATTCGCCGTTCAGGGCCTTGGTTCCGTCGGCTGGCGCGTCGCGCAACATTTGCATGACGCGGGCGCTGAACTGATTGTTGCAGATGTCGACGCCGAGAGAACAACGCGCGCCCAAGAGATTTTTGGCGCAACCGTGATGGATACGAACGACATCCACGCCGTAGAAGCTGATATACTCTGTCCTTGCGCCTTAGGCGGCGTCATCAATATGAGCACCGCGCCTCAGATCAGGGCGCAAGCCATAGCCGGCGCTGCGAACAATCAGCTCGCTTCCCCAGAAGCCGGCGTCATCCTCGCTGATCGGAACATCTTGTTCGCGCCGGACTATGTCATCAATGCGGGCGGGGTCATCAGCGGCGTGGAGGCCATGCAAAACATGCCGGGCCGCAGCAATTTTGATGCTGCGCCGCTGGAAGTTCTATTGGAGAAAATCTACGGGCGTCTTCTGGAGATATTTGTACGGTCCGAAAAGGAAAATTTGACGCCAGAGGCAACGGCGAACGCGATCGCGAAGGAATTGATCGAAAGCAAGCCCGTAAAGGAATTTGCCTGACCAGAAAATTGCGGCGTCATTCATTCGCCCTTTATTGACCGTTGAGATCAATCATGGCCCGCGCTCACTCCTCGATTGAGAGCACATCCAACAAGGTCGGTTTGCTTGGCGCTTTCCTTATCATTGTTGGATTCGTTATTGGCGCTTCCGTCTATGTATTGCCCGGCAACCTTTTTCGTATTGCAGGACCAGCCATGGCGGCGTCCGTCTTGTTGGCTGCAGTCCCGGCTGCCTTATCGTGCATCACCGCAGCACAGGTCAGCGCCGCTTTCCCTGTCGACGCCGCCAACATTCATATGGTCAAACGCGTCCTCTCGCCATTTTGGGCAGCGCTAACAGCCTGGGCGTTTGTTGGATCTTCTGTAGCCGCACTTCCTTTAATTTCATTCGGTTTTGCCGACTATCTAATCGCGCTCTACGGCGACATTGCTGAGCATCGCCTCAAGATAGCGTTCACCGTTATTGCGTTCTTTACCATTATCAACCTTTTCGGCGCCAAATCAGCCGCCAGCGCGCAAACAATCATGGTGCTGACGCTCCTGTCCGTCATCGCGCTGTTCATCACGACATCAACACCGCAAATTTCATTTGAGAACTTTTCGCCCTTTGCGCCGCACGGGGTTCAAGCGGTTTTTGTCGCTGTTGTCCCCGCCTTCTTCGCTTTTCTTGGCTTTTCTCTGATTGTTGAAATTTCTGGTGAGGTGAAATCGCCGCAGCATACAATTCCACGCGCATTGCTTATGGCTTTCCTGTTGATAACGGCGATCTACATGATTGTTATTATCACGGTCGCCGGCGTATTGCCCGCTGAAGAACTACGGTCTACCAGATCCGCGCTCGCCGCGACCGCAACGCCAGCGGCACCTAAGTGGGTGGCATTCGTCGTAAGTATGAGTGCGCTGCTCGCCACCGCAACCACCATAAACGCAATCATATTGTTGGCCTCTCGCGACGCCGCCGGCTTCGTCTGGCTAATCGCAGCGCCCAAGTCCGACAAGACGGAATTGGAACCCTCGCAACGCCGTTTCGCTGTCATCGTCATTGGCGTCGCAGGAATGGCATGTTGTTTGGCCTCGGAAGTCATTGGATCCTATGCGGTTGCAACGGTCCTCGCCTTCCTGATTGCAAAATCAATAATCTGCCTCGCCGTCATGAAACTGCCCGCCTACTTGGGCGACAAATACGCAGACCTCGAGTTTCATATTCCTAAACCAGTGCTGCTCGCCGTTTGTTGCTCAATGCTTGCGATCACCGGAGTATTTATTGCGCTCAGCGCTCAAGGAAACGCGCCGGCAATCACAGCGCTACTGATTTTTATGTCTATTGGGATAACTCTATATTCAACGGGGCGTTTGCTATTGACGAAAAACACCACCTGAGTTCCAATGCACCGCGCCTACTCACTTATAAGTGCTTCACCGCTGCTTCGATTTCGTCTGCCACGCGCTGGACTTCGCCCTTGGGAAACACAATTGGCGGCTTGATCTTTAGAACATTGTGATGCGGCCCATCAGTGCTCAACAAGATACCGCGATCGCGTAGTTGGTTCACGATTGCACCTGCTTCGGTGTCTGCGGGCTCCAGCGTCTCATGATCTCGAACCAATTCCACGCCCAGGAACAAGCCCTGGCCCCGCACATCGCCAATCAAATTCTGCTTGCCTGCTATTTCCTTCAGCGCCTGTTTGAATTGTTCGCCCGTCTCCAGCGCATATGCTTGAAGTTTCTCTTCCTCAATGACATCCAGAACCGCTAGGCCGATCGCGCACGATACGGGGTTACCGCCGAAGGTGTTGAAATACTCCATGCCGTTTGCAAACGAATGCGCGATCTCCGGCGATGTCACCACCGCCGCCATCGGATGACCGTTTCCGAGGGGTTTTCCGATAGTCACAATATCCGGAACGACGCCCTGGGTTTCAAACATCCAGAAGTGGGAACCGGCGCGGCCCATGCCTGTCTGGACTTCATCGGCAATGCACACAGCGCCGGCGCTCCGCGCATGCGCGTATGCTGCTTTAAGAAAGCCGTCCGGCAAAATAATCTGGCCGCCGCAGCCGAGAGCCGACTCCGCGATGAAAGCTGCAACGCCGTCTTTTGATTGCGCCAGAACCGCGCTCAATTCATCTGCATAGGCGCCGCCAGCGCCGGCGCCGCGATGCAGGCCACGATAGGGATCTGGCATCGGCGCGACATGCACCCAGGAGGGGCGCCCCGCCCCACCCGGCCCGGCATGTTTATAAGGGCTAACATCGATGAGGCTTGTGGTCGTGCCATGATAGGCGGCGTCAAGAACGGCAACATCCTTGCGCCCGGTATGACATCGGGCGAGACGCAGCGCCAGCTCATTGGCTTCGCTGCCGCTATTGGTAAAAAACGCCACGTTGAGCGGCGCCGGCAGCGTCGCGGTCAGACGTTCCGCATAATCCGTCAGAAGCCGGTTTAGATATCGCGTGTTAGTGTTCAGTATACGCATCTGTGCAGCGCCGGCTTCCACCACGCGCGGATGACAATGCCCCACATGGCAAACATTGTTTACACAGTCGAGATACGCCCGACCCGACTGGTCGATCAGATATGCGCCCTCGCCGCGGACGATGTTAAGCGGCTGTTTATAGGAGACGCTCAGATTGGCGCCCATCAGACGGCGCCGCGCCGCCAGTAATTCCTCAACATCCGTTTCCATAGAACGCTTGTCTCCGATCAATTCGTTCCATTGTTTTTCAAGCTCGGCCCACGACGTCTGCGCCAAACGCTCGAGCACGCCCCAGGCCGGCTCGGCGGTCACCAATTGATAGGGATCATCAGGCTTTGCATTCGCATTGTGAGCTGCAAAACAGACACTCATACACAATCGCGCCGCTGCGAGCGGCAAAATGGCGTCCCTGTCATAAGGTTTCAGGGGCATGACCGACAGATACGCGTTTACGAGATGCGCCGCGGCGTCCAGCGGCCGCTCCTTGCCCAACATGGCGTAAGCCGCCGCAATCGCAGGCTCGGCAGCGAGCGCTGAATAAACCATGTCCCCAAAATCGATAAGGCCGCTCACGCGCCCGTCTCGCACAAGCAGATTGTAATCATTTGCGTCACTATGAATGACGCTCATCTCAAGGCGCGACCAATCGAGCGCCAGTGCGGGCGCAATCAGAGTTCTGACGATGTGCTGGCGTTCCGGCCTTAAGAGTGACAGATATTCCAGCGCGCCTTCGGCGTATCTTACATCCCAGCAGAGCGCTCTGTTCATGCCCGGATGCCGATATTCAAGAAGAGCGCGATCCAACCTTGCCATCTGATCGCCGATAGATGCGAGCAGTTCCGGCGAGTGCTCGTTCAGATCGGACATCATTTCGCCCTCAACCCAGGTCACCATACGCGTGAGATGGGTTTCACCATTGTCCGTCTTTATGCGAAGGAGACGACTACCGTCTGTAGCGGCGACAATCGCCGGAACCTCCAAAGGCGTGTCGAAAAGCGTTGTACGATCAAGCGCGCCCGCCTGAAATTCGAGGACGGCTCGATCTTCTTCTGCGTTCGCTAGTTTCAGGACGTATTTCTCGCCATTCGCACATTTCAATAAGAAGTTCTGATCCCGCTCGCTTGGCAGCGCCGACGCCGTGCCTACGACATCATAGTGTCTTTTCGCGATCGATTCCGCTTCGCTGGCTGTTATGCAGGGTGTCGAACCCGGCGCGGCGATAGACGGACGGGGAAGATCATTATCAGACATGGAACCAAAACCCCTTCACGACTATGGATCGATAAGCCAAGCCCGATGGGCGCTCGGCTTTTCGTTAACTGATGTCAAAAGAAACGCCCTGCGCAAGAGGCAATTCCGTCGAATAGTTGATAGTGTTCGTCGCCCGTCGCATATAGGCTTTCCACGCATCGGAACCGGATTCGCGCCCGCCGCCTGTCTCCTTTTCTCCGCCAAAGGCGCCGCCAATTTCAGCGCCGGACGTACCGATATTGACATTTGCAATGCCGCAATCGGATCCGCGTGCGCTCAAGAAGATCTCGGCCTCGCGAATATCCGTCGTAAAAATGGCGGACGAAAGACCGGCGCCGACGGCGTTATGTCTGCTTAAAACATCGTCGAAGTCATTATAGTGCATGACGTATAGAATTGGCGCAAATGTCTCCTGCTCCACAATGCTGGTCTGTTCCGGCATTTCGACAAGCGCCGGCCGCACGTAAAAAGCCTCCGCATGGGGGCTGTCAACGCGCGCGCCACCAAGAACGTCGCCGCCATCCTGACGCGCGGCCTCTAGCGCCGATTGCATCGCCTCGTACGCCGCGCGATCAATCAGGGGACCGACAAGACATGCTTCGTCCAGCGGATTGCCGATTGCGACGGACGCGTAGGCTTTTTTCAATTGCGCAACGAAGTCCACATAGACGCTTTCATGCACAAAAGCGCGCCGCATCGTCGTACAACGCTGGCCCGCCGTTCCCATGGCGCTGAACGCAACAGCCCGCACCGTCATCTCAAGATCTGCTGACGGACAAACAATACCCGCATTGTTGCCGCCAAGCTCCAAGATCGACCGGCCAAAACGCTGCGCCACACGCGGCCCCACTTCACGCCCCATGCGTGTCGATCCCGTCGCCGAAACGACGGGAAGCAACGGCGAATCAACGACGGCTTCACCAAGTTCACGGCCGCCTAGGAGGACAGATGTGAGGCCCGCGGGAACGTCGCCCGGAAATTTCTGAACGGCGCGCTGGAAAACGGCTTCGCACGCGAGCGCTGTAAGGGGCGTCTTCTCGGAAGGCTTCCAAATCACAGAGTCGCCGCACACGAGTGCGAGCGCCGCATTCCACGCCCATACGGCAACCGGAAAGTTAAATGCTGAAATCACGCCAACCGCGCCAATCGGATGCCAAGTCTCCATCATGCGATGGCCTGGTCTTTCAGTCGAAATGGTCAAGCCATAAAGCTGACGGGACAGACCAACTGCAAAATCGCAGATATCGATCATTTCCTGTACTTCGCCCAACCCTTCGGACGGGATTTTACCCGCCTCAATCGTCACCAGCCGGCCGAGATCTTCTTTGACGGTTCGCAATTCCTCTCCAAACAAACGAACAAGCTCGCCGCGCACCGGCGCGGGCGTTTCACGCCAAGCCCGAAAGGCTTGGTCTGCTTCATGAATAAGGTGTTGCGCTTCATCAGGCGTCGTTTCACGCACTTGAGCAATGCACTCGCCCGTCAAGGGAGAGAACACTTTTGTATCGCCTCCCTCAACCATGGACGCGTTAACGCCGAGGCGGTTCAAAATTGTCTGTGTTTGGTCTTTTACGGTCATGATTTTTTTTATATGAATTTAAGCTTGCCCAAAACATGCAGGAAAGAGGGGGGATTGCCCTCCATTTCTACCCTACAACACGACGCTCTGATCGATGTTCCGCGTCCTCTCGCCTCGCTTTCCCAATGATATCGTATGCCATCGCATCAGCGATTATGTTTGTGGGCGTTTGGGACTCGTTGCTGCGGTCAAGGACGTTCAATGTTCGGTCATAGATTTTCTCAACATCAGCATGAACGCGATCCGAGGCGTTTGTTCTGAAATACTCAGCGGCAACCATTATGATGCCGCCGGCGTTGACAAGATAATCCGGCGCATAGGCGATCTGGCGGTCAAACAGGATTTCGCCGGCTTTAAGCGTCGCAAGCTGATTATTGGCGCCGCCGACAACAGCTTTTGCTCTCAGTTTCGAAACCGTCTCTTCCGTAAGAGCGCCGCCGAGCGCGCATGGCGCAACGATATCGACATCCGAAAGCAGCACTGTGTCCACATCGGCTCGCTCTGCTCCATACGTATCGCATACCGCCTCAACACGGGAGGTGTTAATGTCCGCGACCACGAGCGTAGCGCCGCGTTCGCCAAGTTCACGACACAGATTTCCGCCGACGCCTCCTACCCCCTGGACCGCAACTTTCAATCCTTCGAGCGAACTCGCGCCCAAACTGCGACTTGCGACTGCCTCCATCGCCAGACGCACGCCCCTAGCGGTGAATGGTGAAGGATCGCCACCGGCACCGCCAGCACCAGATAGCCCGGAGACGAAATCAGTGTACGATGCAACCACTTGCATGTCGTTAACCGACACGCCAACGTCCTCTGCGGTTACATAGGCGCCACAAAGATCGTTCACAGCATCGCCAAACGCCTCAAAAACATCGCGCCGCCGGTCATCGGGCACAGGCCCTAGAATGACCGCCTTGCCGCCTCCCATTTTTAGACCAGCAAGCGCATTCTTGCAGGACATGCCGCGCGATAGACGCAGTGCGTCTTTCAGCGCCTCAGCTGAGTCGTTATAAGTCCATAGGCGACAGCCGCCCCCGGCCGGCCCCAGCGCCGTTGAGTGGATTGCGATGATCGCACGCAACCCTGATGCTGCATCGTGAACATGGACGACACGTTCGTGCTGATCAAAACTTTCGTGCTCAAACATGGTTGCACCTTGGAGAGTCAACAGACAATAGCTCGCTCCATACGCAAAACAGCGGCGACGCGTTCGCGATACCCGGACACAAATCCAGCGGTATTAAGCCCCTTTTTTGATCCAGCCTCTCCTGTTCAATCAGCGCGCGCGCAATTGCTTGTGACCCGTTCATCAGAACCCGACCTTGCTCAACGTCCCACTTGTCGTCGAGCGTCACGCCCGTTGATCGTGCGTTGGAACGATTGGCCGGCGGCATTACGAACCCCAATTTGAATTCGACGTTTGAAGCGTCGTGAATAGCGAAACTTTCTTAATAAGAAAATTTTATCCAAATTTGATAAAGTAGAAAAATCGCTAAGAGTCAACACCATGCTAGCCGCCGCCCCGCGCCGTGGGACGTAACCCGGCGCTTTGTCAGCCGCGCAGGACTTAAGGAAGCAGGATTTTCGGCTCGCTTGATTCAGCCGTACGCTTTGAAACCGATGCGATCACGTCCCATGCGTACAAGTGATCGTCAAAGCAGGTCCGACCGCCTCCAGCGCAAGGCGGCCCAGACCGCAATAAGTCCCTAATCCAAATTTTCTCGAATAATTGCGCGCCAAAAGGTGGCTTTCCTTGAAGCTCTTCATCGTATGAATCATGCCTAGATAGATGGAAGTTTCGCTGGTCTCCAAGTTTGCCATTGGTGCATAAAAATCGGGATCGACGGTGTCGAGGGTTGGAACATGAATCCATTCGATGCGTCACGGCGATAACGCAGTTATTGGCGGGCCCGGAGGGACTCGAACTCGTTAAACGAATTCATTTGACCTTAGCGGTTATGAGTCGAAAATTTGGGGCGCACAGACGTCCACAGCCGTCTTTAACCCGTTGTTCTTATTCCATACGCGTCCATATGCGCCCACACAAATCCACCGACATCTTTGGCGTTTGTGACCCAAATTGTTACCCAAATCAGGGTTTCGGTCACTTTAACCGCTCGTTGCTGATGCGATTGTTATTGCAGGTCACCCAGCAGGCTCGAGCTTCTTTCTAAGCTCCGCCTTAGCGATCTTTCCCAACGTTGCGCGTGGAAGCTCATCCACGATGAAAATTTCTTTCGGTAATTTGAAGTCAGATAGATTAGTCTCACACGCCACGGTGATGCTTGCGATAAGTGCATCGCTCAGTCCGTCCCCGCCCTCACCAATCACGAACGCTACCGGCGCCTCGTCGAGCATTTCATCTGGCTTGCCGACCACGGCGCATTCAACAACGCCGGGAACGGACTGGATCACGCGTTCAACTTCGGACGCGGCGACATTTTCGCCACCGACTTTGAGAATATCTTTGTCGCGGTCTGCAAAAGCGATGTCGCCGCTTTCGAGCAAAGTGACGCGATCGCCGGTGATGAACCATCCCTCATCATCATAGCTATTGGCGGTCGCCTCCGGGTTGTTTAGATACTCCCTAAATATGGACAATCCCGGCGTCCCATGAATTTTGAGCTCACCCGTTTCGCCAAACTCAACCGGATCGCCATTGTCGCGCAGGATCGCGATTTGATAAGCTGGCGACGGCTTTCCGATTGACATGGATACTGATGGATTGAATGGATCCGTTACGATCCCATGCGTGATTGTCTCGGTCATACCCCACCAGCCAATTGATCGTACACCGAAGTGAGGATCGAAAGGCGGCGCTGCGACCGCGCCTCCCCAACAACGATAGTGATGTTCCGGAACCGGTTGGTCCATAAGCGCGCGGACGCAGAACGGCACCATCGACGTCCACGTACAGCGATGGCGCATGGAGGCGTCCCAAAAGCGTGACGCGGAAAATCGCGGCTGCAATACGGCTGTGGCGCCAGCCCATAAGGTCGCAAGAATCGAATAGGATTGCGCATTCGTGTGGAACAACGGCAGATGGACAAGATGAATGTCGTCGGCCCTGAGATTTTCGTGCATCGCGGAGACTTTGCCGCCCCATAAAGCGTTCGCATGCGTCCATACGACGCCTTTCGGTCGCGAGGTCGTTCCTGACGTGTACTGAATGCCTACATCCAAGGACGGGTCAGCGGGCCGAAGCGGCGCATCAGCAGCATCGGCATAAAGCGCCTCAAAGGCTTCTGACTTTTCAGGCGATTGCGCACCGGTCACTGGCGCGCCAGCGTTTGTCTCTGTCACAGCGAGCCATTTTAAGGGGTGTTTCGCGCCGCCAACTTGTTCTGAAAATTTGGGTTGGGTGACGGCTCCAGCGATATCCGCAAATGACATGAAATAATTGAGTTCGTTTTCAACCGACTTTGTGTTGGTCGTCACGGCAACGGCGCCGAGATGCGCGCATGCATACCAGGAAAGCAAGCTTTCCGGACAGTTCTCTAAATGAATGAGAACGCGGTCGCCCGGTTTCACGCCACGCGCCTTAAACCCCGCGGCGACGCAACAGACATCATGGTAGAATCTCGCATATGTCCAAACGCGCCTTGCCCCTTCAAAAGGCGCCCAAATAAGAAATGGATGATCACTTCGAGAAGCTGCGCGCGACGCAAGAAGATGTGCGACATCCATATTAGTGAAGGGATGAACGTGGGGGTGTCTCAGACTTGGAACCATGAACAAGGCCTCACGGTTAGCCGTCTACGCGTCGACAGACATGCTTCATGCGGGCTTAGAGATCAGGCCGCCAATCATTTTGTCGATGACAGATTGCGGCGCCAAACGCTTGATTTTTGAAACCACTTTCGCCCGATCCATCGGATAGCGCAGCTTGCGGTTTTTGCTTTTGATAACATCGTAGATCGCTTCGGATACGCGTTGCGGCGTGAGTTTGCTTTCGCGCGTATCTTTCGCCATCACAGACACAACGTGATGCGTAAGAGAGTCTTTCCCGACGCCTGCTGCGACCTTCAGATGGTCGCCGACATCCGCGCGATCCATGCGCATGGCGACAGGCTGCATAATCACAATGTCGATATTGTCGGCTTTCACTTCATGATAGAGCGCTTCACTGAAGGCTTCGATGGCGAATTTTGCTGACGTGTATGCGCTTAAATAAGGAACCGCCAGTATGCCACCGAGCGAACTCATGCTGACGACTAAACCACCGCCTTGTTCGCGCATGATTGGCAGCGCCGCCTTGGCGATGCGTGCAGTCCCGACGACATTAATGTCGTAAACTCCGCCAATCTCTTCGACAGACAGTTCCTCGACAGACCCCAATATCATCTCGTTCACACAGTTGACGACGACATCAATGGAACCCATCGCGTCGCGCGCGCTCTGAAAGCAGGCGTTTACCGAGACCGCATCGCGAACATCCATCGCTAACATCCGAAAATCGCCTTGCGGGTGGTTTGAAGGGTTGCGCATCGTGCCGCAAACCGTCATCCCACGGCTTAAAAGCGTACGCGCTAAAACTTCGCCCAGCCCGCCAGATGCGCCGCAGATTAGAGCAGTCTGAGGTTTTGAACGGTCAGATTTGCTCATATTCACTTCTCCTTATACTTAAATGTCGCTAACAGCAGATCGGCGACACGAGCCGCATGTTCCCGGATGAACTCATCGCTGGTTGGGTCTACTTCAAACAAGCGCCGACATTCATATTCAACGCCGAATACAAAGGTCGCGGCGCCAATCACAATGTAATAATCGTGCGCGTTGCTCAGAAGACCGGCGAAATCGCCAAGCCAACTAAGCCGTTCACGGATGAAACGGTCGACGATATGCGTCATCCGCCACGTATCGTGGCCGCCTTCGTGCAATAAAAGCCGATTAAATTGCGGCGTTTCCGCGCTGAATCGCACTAAAGCCGCGATCAGCGCACGCATTCGGGCGGTATCATCCAAGTCGCGAAACGTCTTTTCAAGGGGATCAAAATGGGCGCCGAAGCGTTCAAGCAGCCGGTCGATGGCTGCTTTCCACAATGATTCCTTGCCGTCAAAATGATAGGCAACCGCGCCGCGCTGAACGCCGGCCGCCACTTCGAGCGCCCGGACGGACACCCCTTCGTAGCCAAGCGACGAAAACATCTCGATTGCCATCTCAAGGATGGCGTTCCGCGTTTCCTCTGAGCGGCGTTGAGGACCTCGCTTAGCTGTGGCGGCGGCCTTGGCGGTTGTTTGAATCATGGCAATTGACATATCTTTCATTCTTAATTATGTCAAGTGGCATAATTAAGATCATTGGACCAGGGAGGACGGTTTGCAGGACTTTGATGTGGTCATCATCGGCCTGGGCCCCGTCGGCGGAGTAGGCGCAATTTTGCTGGCTCACGCCGGGTTGTCCATCGCCGTTATTGAAAAGGAGATCGACATCCATCCCCTGCCGCGCGCTGTCGGCATGGATGGCGAAGTCGTTCGGGCCTTCCAGGCCATCGGCAAGGGTGAAGAGCTTGACGCGCTTCGGCAGCCGATCCGGCCAGGCGAACGCGCAGGGTTCATCAACTCAAAGCACGAATGGTTGTTTGGTCAGGAGATGGAAACGTTCAGTCCTGTTGGCTGGGCGCCGTTTCAGATGTTCGATCAACCGGAATTCGACGCTTATTTGCGCAAGACAGTCAGCGCTCATCCAAAAATTACCGTGTTCTTAGGGTACGAAGCCGAATCGATCACGCAAGACGACAGCATCGTCACGGTTGCCGCCCGGAATTCGAATGGCGATCACGTCAACTGCAGAGGAAAATATTTGATCGGCTGCGACGGCGCGTCAAGTTTTGCACGTCGTCATATCGGCGCGAAATGGCGCGACCTTGGCTACAACCAAGACTGGCTGGTCGTCGATGTCATTATGAAGGACGGCGCGGATACGCCAACGGGCGTGTTGCAGGTCTGTGATCCTGATCGGCTGGCGACTTATGTTTGCGTGAAAGACCCTAATCGCCGTTGGGAATTCCGATTAAACGATGGCGAAACGCGTGAGGAGATGTTGCGCGAAGAAACAGTAAGAGCGCTCATCAAACCTTGGACGCCACCCGACACTTATGAGATTCGTCGCGCCGCCGTCTATCAATTTCACGCTGTAAACGCTGATCGCTGGCGCGATAGACGCATCCTCATCGCCGGTGACGCCGCACATCAAACACCCCCTTTTCTGGGCCAAGGCATGAACGCCGGCATCCGCGATGTCATCAATCTCGCTTGGAAGCTGCCCTTGGTCATCGACGGAAACGCTTCGGAGCGGTTGCTCGACACTTACCAGCAAGAACGCGCCGCCCATGCTGAAGATCTCGTCGATTGGGCGGTGAGTATTGGAAAACTTATGGAATTCATAGCCGCCACGGAAGCTGCGTCGCGCGGTGATGGACCACCGCCGGGCGAGCCGCCCACCATGTCATCAGGGTACGGCCAAGGTCGCATGACGCCGCCGCTTCGCGATGGCGTTCTGTTGCGCGATCAGGTCAGTGATACGGGATCAACCGGCTTTCAACTTGCGCAGCCCGTGGTCAAAGACCAAGACGGACGCGAGATAAGACTAGATGACACGCTTGGGCCAGGTTTCGCGATTGTTGCGCGCAACGCTTCGGATCTCAATTTGTCCGCGGCGTCACTAGCAATTTGTGAGGAGCTCCACATTCGAGTGGTCGATCTCTCCGCTTATGAAATCATTCGTGGCGAATTCGATCCAGTTTTCCAACATGCGAGCGCCGCAATGGTGCGTCCCGACCGGTATGTATTCGGTCACACGACAGATGCGCTGTCCACTGACGCCCTCATCGAAACGCTCGCTCAGAAACTACAAATTCGCGCAACGGCGCACGCTATGTAAGGAGGTGAGAAAATGAGCATCATCAAGATCGAAGACATCGCTTACGTTTGTTTCTCTGCGCCGGATTTGGCTGAGATGAAGAGTTTTCTTACGGATTTTGGCCTGACGATCGCTGCTGAAGACGGACAACGTATGTTTGCGCGCGCGCACGGAGCGGCGCCGTTTGTTCATGTGACGGAACTCAGTGAGGAACCGGGGTTTGCGGCGCTTGGGTTACGGGCGGCGAGCATTGACGATCTTCATGCGCTCGCTAAAACCGAGGACGTTTCCGTCGAGCCGCTGGATGCGCCGGGCGGCGGATACATTGTACGCCTGACAGACCCCGATGGCCGAAGGGTCGAGGTGGTCGCGGGGCAGGAGAAAGCTGAACCATTGGAGCTCGTCCATTCGGAAATGAACTCCGTGCATGAAAGGCCGCGCGTCAGCCACGTCATTCGTATTGAGCAAGGCCCAGCCCGCGTAGTGCGCCTCGGGCACTGCGTTCTAGATGTCGTCGATTTTCCCACGTGCGAGGCTTGGTATAAAGAGCGTTTTGGTTTCATTACATCGGACGAAATTGAAGCGGCGCCGGGCGTAACCTTCGGGGCGTTCATGCGCTGCGATCGCGGCGATACGCCGACCGATCATCACACCGTTTTTCTTGTGCAGTCGCCGAAAGCGCCAGGTTTCAATCATGCGGCTTTCGAAGTCGCTGATCTTGATGAACTAATGCGCGGGCACGAGCACCTTAAGGCGGCTGAGCGTCATGCAGAATGGGGCGTGGGCCGTCACATTCTAGGCAGTCAGATCTTTGATTACTGGCGCGACCCATGGGGCCATACGCTTGAACACTGGACCGATGGCGACCTTTTCACCCGCAGCGACGGCTCTAAAAAAGCCACTGTCGAACAATTGATGGGGGTTCAATGGGGCCCGTCCCTGCCGCCCACATTTGTGTGACCAAGAGAGGAACCTCAACATGAGACTCGCAACATTTACTGCCGGCAACGGAGAAGAACTTGGCGTCGTAACTGGCGACAATGATATCATTTCGATTACGAGAGCCGCCCCTCACCTCGCCTTAGATATGATCGATCTGATCTCGCATTGGGGTGAACGAAGAGACAACGTCACCGAAATCGCCAACGCGCGAGAACATGTACTGCCACTGTCAGGCGTACGATTGCTGGCGCCGGTTCCACGCCCCGGAAAGATCTTTGCGATAGGCCTTAACTACGCGGATCACATCGAAGAAAGCGGCATGGACACGCCGGAACATCAAGTTTGGTTCACGAAGGCCGTAACTTCCGTCAACGCTCCTTATGACCCGGTTCAGATCCCCAAAGTCACGCAATTCGTCGATTATGAAGTCGAGCTCGTAGCGATCATCGGGCGCGGCGGCAAACACATCAACAAGGAAGACGCGCCCGCTCATATTTTCGGGTACTGTGTTGGCAACGACGTGACTGAGCGAATGTGGCAACATCGAACGCAGCAATGGTCGCTCGGCAAATCATTCGACACTCATGCGCCCTTCGGCCCGTGGATCACGACCAGTGACGAGATTGAAGATATTCATGCACTCAACATCGCCTCCAGCGTTAATGGCGAGTCTCGCCAGAATTCAAATACAAAACACCTTGTGTTTAACGTTTGGGAGCAGATCGAACACTTATCCCAGGCTATGACGCTCGAACCCGGCGATGTCATTTTTACCGGCACGCCTGGCGGCATTGGCGCCGCGATGGATCCGCGGCAGTTCCTTAAAAAGGGAGATGTGGTGCGTTGTGAAATTGAAAAACTAGGCGTGATCGAAGCGACATTCGAAAATGAAGAATAAGCGATCCGCACTAAATGCTAACGCGGATTACCGCGTTGCGCAAAAGGTCATCCATTGGCTAATGGCGATATTGATCATTGGCGACCTTTATGTTGCACAGAAATTCGGCGGCGTAATGACGGATGTCGATCGCTTTGAATCGAGAAGCGATCACGCCACAATCGGGACGGTCGTTGCGGTTTTGTTTGTGCTCCGGATCTATTTGCGCATCAAACATGGAGCCCCACCGCTGCCGACAGCGATGCCCGCCTGGCAAAAAACAGCGTCACACATAGCGCACTGGGGCCTCTACTTGTTGATTGGCGTTCTGATCGCCACTGGAATACTCACGGCGATCAATGCAAACTCTGTTGTCTCACCTTTCGGGCGGTTTCCACTCTCTGACGGGAGCGGTTTGGAAAGCAATTTCCTGTTCTTCAGGAATATCCATGAGTTCATCACCAACACGATCATAGCCTTAATCGCGATTCACATTGTCGGCGCGCTGTATCACGGGCTCATCAAGCGCGACGGCGTAATGGGGCGAATGGCGCGTTTCTGGAAGAGTGAAAAGGCAGTGAAGCGAAGTAACGCGTAACTCATGTCTGGGAGAATGAAATATGAGCGTTAGCAGAAGAAGTTTACTTCAAGCATCACTCAGCGCCGGAGCGTTATCTGCTGCGGGCCCTGCATTAGGCGCCAGTCAAACAAAGTACAAACGTATCGCCGTCGAAGAAGCCTTCATGACGCGCGACTTGCTGCAAGCGCAGAAAAAGTTGCTCGCTGAAAATCCTCAGGATGAGCCAGGTTTCACCCAATTCTGGGGAACCATGATGGGCAGCATCAGTTTCTTCGATATGTTGCAGGAAATGGCCGGCATTGGCGGCCTTGGCCTTAAAAAGGCAATGGACTTGGGGCGCGGTCGGATAAAAGCGATGGATGCGGCCGGCATCGACGTTCAGGTTTTGTCTGTCACCTCGCCCGGCGTTCAAATCTACGACGCCGAACAAGGCAGCGACCTGGCGCAATCCATCAATGAGCAACTCTCCAAGGCGGTGAACAAGCACCCGGACCGCTTTGCGGGCCTTGCTGCGATTGCGCCGCAAAACCCAGCCGGCGCTGCACAAGAGTTGGAACGCGCTGTTGTGCAACTTGGCCTGAAAGGCGCCATCGTCAATTCGCACACCAAAGGTGAGTTTCTCGACGAGAAAAAATTCTGGATCATTTTCGAAAAAGCGCACGAGCTCGACGTACCGATCTATATTCACCCAAGAACACCTGCACCTGACATGGTGAAACCGTTTCAGAAGTATTTTGGTCTTGAAGCAGCGGCGTTTGGTTTCCCTGTCGATGCGAGCCTCCACGCTTTGCGCCTGATCTTAAGCGGCGTTTTTGATGATTATCCGCGCCTCAAAATCGTTCTCGGTCACATGGGCGAAGGTCTGCCGTTCTGGTTGCCGCGGATCGACAAGAAGATGGCGCTGTTTCAAAGCATCAAGGCGCCGGCACGAACGCTGCGGAAAAAACCAAGCGAGTATTTCCGCGAGAATTTCTATATCACAACCAGCGGCATGAATTATGAGCACCCGCTTGCATTAGCGCACAAAGTCATGGGGCCGGACCGCATATTGTTCGCGGTTGATTATCCGTTTGAGGAATCAGAAGAGCCGGTCGCGTTTATGGATGCAGCGCCTTTCAGCGATGAAGACAAGCGGAAGATGTACCACAAGAACGCGGAAAAAGTCTTCAAGCTTTAGGAACGCAACCTACGCGTTCGCTGGGCACCCCATCGCCATGGCTTCTGCAAAGCGTGGGTCCGTCGCTTTTTGCGCCTGGATCCTGCGCGTTGCGTCTGCGACCAACGGGTGACGGAAACCATCGACGCCTTCCTGATACGAAGGCCGGGCACGCAATCGTTGCCAATATGTCTGCACATATGGATAGGTGTTTCCGCTTAAAAAGTACTCGATGCTATCGGCCTCCATTAGGCGATCGAACAACACCATCCAGCTGATATCCGCAAGCGTGTATTGCTGGCCGACAATCCATGGGCGTCCATCGGAGAGCAACTCGTTCAGCGCAGCAAAGTGATTACAAAGGGCCGCCTTTGCGGCGTCGAGTTTGTTTTTTACTTTCTTGACGTTGAGCACACCCTTCAATCCAACGACTTTCATGATCAGGAACATGAAGGGGCGAAACTTTATTCTATGAAACAGGAGCCCCTCAAAGACATGCCGATAGGGAATTACGACCATGCCAGCGGCGAACAGCGGAACCGATAGCACGCCCACGCAACCGGCCGCGCTCTTGGCAAGATCGTCAGTCGGATCATCGCCAACCATTGAGGCGAGATCCTTCCATTTCTGCATGAGCGCCCTGTGCTCGCGGTCTGCCGGAACCAGCATTGGGGCGCCATCGCCCGCCTGCGCGGCCGCGTAACTAATAATGTCGTGCGATTCGTAAACCGGATGACCGTTGTGCACGAGCACGGGCAATACGCCGGCAGGATTTACTTTAAGAAAGTGGCGGCTGATTGTTTCGTAGGAGCCGGTTTCAATTAGTTCTATGTGATGCGCCTTATAAGGCAGACCAAGTTCCGCCATGCAGACGCGTACTTTCTTGGAGCACAGTGACAAGTCATTGTGATAAAGTTCGTATTCCTGTTCATAGGGCAGTGAAATATCTTCGTGCAAACCACCTTCCATCGGGTGCGTCTTGCGGCGGCTTTTCTCCCATGCGTACCAAGCGACAAGCGCAACCACGATAGCAAGGCCGATGTAAGTCAATTGATTTCCTTTCAGCCAAGTTGGCGTCGCCGCTTAAATAGCAAATCCGACGCTTTACGCCACCGCTTGCCGTGTCGGCTTTGCTTTAGACGCGGACGCCGTCTCCGCGAAGAACCGACGCATCGCCTTGTTGGTGGCGCTGGGGTTTTCCAGATGAAAGAAATGATTTGCGTGAATGAACTCTACACGCGCGTCAGTCACAAACTCATGCGATTTTTCATATTCTTCCGGATGCTGCCCTTTATCATAGCGACCCTGCATGATCAGCATTGGCATGGTCATCGACTTGAATAAAAATTTGTGGCGATCCGCGAGTTCGATGTCAAAGTTGGTGGTCTCAAAGTATTTGCGAATCGCTTCGCCGGTACCTTTAAATCGAAATTCATAGTCGAGGCGTCGGATCGTCGAGTCACTCAACGAGGAAGGAAACCACGCTTTGTAGATGAAAGAAATAAAGTTATGAGACTTAAAAAGGCACTCGCCAAACTTAGTTTTCATAATGTGATGAGGTGGAACCGGTTCACCGTGCGGCTCGTTAAAGGACTGTTGCATTCTGATATATCTGAGAATACGTCCTTTGAGGGAAGGCACATTAGTCATGTGATCCGTCAGCACAGCGCCGCGATCATGTCCCATCAGGTTAAATTTTTCGATCCCGAGCTTGTCCATCAACGTAGCGACTTCTCGCGCCATCGCCGGGTTCGTATAATCAAGATCGAGGCGTTTGTCGGATTGTCCAAACCCTTTCATGTCGATCGCGATGACATAATGGTCCGATGAAAATTCAGCGATTTGATGATGGAAAGCCCACCAGGATTCCGGAAGGCCGGGAACAATAAGGATGGCTTCGTTGGACGGGTCGCCCGCCGTTACAAAATGATAGATGCTGCCATCGGCGTCTTCATACCAGTGCGTCGCCGGAATATCGCCGTCAAGATACTCGATTTCACCGTGCATATTGGCCGTATGCGGCGGCGGCGCGGCGCCTTCATATCGCATGTCATCTGTTAATCGAGGCGCCGGCGTTGGCCTTCCCGTATGCACTTTTGGAAAGATAAAGCCGCTAATCCCGTTTATGAGAATCGAAATTGGGCTGTCCGAAACCGGTTGTCGGTAATGTATCCACGCAATGGCCATAACAGCCAGAACGATGAAAATCATAAGCAGAGTCGACATGAGAAACGTCCTATGGCGTACGCTGCTCTAAAACTTCGCGCGGACGGTTACGCCATATGTGCGTGGTTCCTGAATAAAGGCGCCGCGCGCAGCGATGTCTCCAAGTCCGCGAAAGGGCACGTTGAATGTAATCGAGCGGGTGCGCTCGTCGGTGAGGTTAAGTCCCCAGAATTCGATAGCGAAGCGCTCGTTTGGCGCCACAAAGCCGAGCCGCGCATCATACTTTGTGTTGCCTTCCTGGATGTCGAACGCCAAAGGCGCGCCGGTCTCGGGATTTACGGGTTGGGTCGATGTGCGGCGTTCCGTTTCAAGCCGCGCATTTCCCATGGCGAACATGGACCAACCTGTATCTGAAATTTGTTTTTCATAGGTCGCGCCGAACACGCCGGTGAACTCGGGCGAATTTGTCAGCCTTGCGCCACAAAGCGTAGAGACCTGCAAGGCAATACCGGGCGATGTTCCGGGATCAAGGCCATCTGCACAGTCATCCGGATAGCGCGCATCTGCGTAGGTCAGCGACGTCATCAGCGACAGGTTCTCTGTAATGTCGCCTTGCAACTCAAGCTCAGCGCCAGTGCTTTTCGCGGATGGAACATTAAACGTGCTGAAATTAAGGCCTGTGAATTCCAAGACCTGAAAATCGGTTATGTCCATATGGAATACGGCGAGATTCGCCCGGGCGCGGCCGCCAAGTAGTGTTGATTTTATGCCAAGTTCAAACGCATCTACCTTCTCTGATGAAAACCGCGGATCGGCGCCGAGAACTGCCGCTGTCGCGTCCAGGTTTATGCCGCCTGATTTAAACCCGTGCGTAAACCCAAAATATGCGTTGATATTGTCGCTTACGTCGTAGCCAAGCTTCGCGGTATAAACGAGTTCTTCGTCTTCAAAGGTTTCCGCAAATGTCGCAGGCGTCGGCAACATGCCGCCGGCGCCGCTGCCGGGAAGATCTGCTGGCGTGACATAGGGAAAACAAATGAGCCCAATGGCCGCTTGCTGTAAGGGTGCGAAAGTCGGCGTCATGAACAAGGGGTTGGTAATCGTATTGAAACACGCGTTCGTCGGCACTGGCGATGCGTCTGGCCGCGCGAAAGCGCCGTCTTTTTTCTCATCGACGTAACGCGCGCCAAGCGTCAGTTCGAGCCGGTCTGTCACGCTTATGATGTTGTGCGTGAAGATCGACCAGGACTGCGACTCCTGCGTGTAGAGATTATCCGCGAAATTGCCCGCGGCGTCGACGCCATTTGTAGCCACCAATAGCGGATTTGTTCCGAGGCCTGTGCCGCCCATGGGATTTGCAATGAACAAGGCGCCAACATAAGGCAGAAAATCAGCGCCTAGATCAAAGCGCGACGATTGCGCGATTTCTTCATCTGAATAAAAACCGCCAATCAGCCAATCAACGCGATCGCCGAGAGCAGATCCTTGAAGACGCAACTCATGAGTCATCGTTTCAATATCTAGCGCCTGGCCGACTGATATAACGTCAAGCGCAGTAAAATCCGGGTCTTGCGTGCTGAAGCCAGAGTAATCACGGTAGGCGGGAATGTAGGTCAACTCAGCGAATTCAAGATCCCAGATGATTTCGCCAGAAATACCCCATTGCTCGATCGGGTTCGGGATCGGTCCGGTGTTCGTCATCCGGTCTTCAAGCGCCGCAGGTCCGCTCGCAAAAACGCCGCCCGTTTGGCCAACCCCGACAAAGTCATAAGCGCTGACGGTCAACCCCGGAACGAGCCCAGGCACGACCAAGGGCGTTTCACCAAGAATAACAGGCGCGCAGCAGTTTTCGTCCGACTCCGCATAGTCGCCGATGATCCTGACGCTGACGGCGTCCGTTGGCTCCCACAACAACTGCCCGCGAATAGAGAACCTGTCACGCTCATTGCTGTCGCCGCCTTCAGTGACGCTTTCAACATAGCCTTCTCTATGTTGCGTTGAGCCGGAAACGCGAAGCCCAAGCGAATCTTTGATAAGCGGAATATTCAAGCCGCCTTGGAAATTTGCGAAACCAAAATTGCCGTAGGATGCGTTTGCGAATGCTTCAAGTTCGCTTGTATTTGGCTTTCTTGTTGTAATACTGAGCGCGCCGGCTGACGTATTTCGGCCGAACAAGGTTCCCTGCGGTCCGCGCAGGACTTCAATCTGCTCTAAGTCAAGGAGATCACCGAGCGCTTGGGCTGGGCGGGACAAGTAAACGCCGTCAAGGAATACGCCTACTGAGCTTTCGAAACCTGAATTGTTTCCTGTCGTGCCGACGCCGCGAATTCTAAAAACTGTCGTGCTCGCCTGCTGAGAGCTGCTCGATGTAAAACTCGCTGACAGTCGGTCGAGACCGCGCACATCTAACACCCCGGCGCGTTCAATATCGGCTGTCGTCACCGCCGTAACTGCAATCGGGACGTCTTGAATGTTAGACGCCCGGCGGGTCGCCGTGACAACGATTGAATCGTCTTGGGCCATAGCGGGCGCCGCCGAGCACAACGCGCCGATGGAACATGTGGCCGCAAGCAGCGTTTTGTTGACAGAATTCATGTTTTCCTCCCTGTCCCGCCGCCCTAAGCCCTCGCAAGCGGGGTCTCCTCCTGTTCGTTTTGGTCACCCTGGAGGTGTGGCACAAACCATATTTTAGTGTATTATTTATGTCAAGTGACATAAATAGAGTCTTTTATAGTGCATTGCGTCACAAACAAGAAAACCGATAGAATAGCGGATTAAGGAGCAAAGCATGGCGGATAACGCTTGCATTAAACTGGCGTCGAAGGCCATTGGCCGGCCAAGTTTGGAGAATTTTCGCTTTGAGGTCGGCGAGCAACCGACGCCGAGCGAAGGCGAAGCGCTCATCCGGGTCGACTGGATTTCAATCGATCCGTTTATGGTCACCAGAATAAAGTCGCGCGCCAACTATGAGGCGGGAGTCGAGGTCGGCGAGGTCATGCACGCCTATGCCGTTGGCGAAGTTATCCAATCAAACCGACCTGACCGAAAAGTTGGCGACGCCGTCATTGGTTATTTTGGCATGCAAAGTTTCGCGCTTGATGGTCAAAACTCGCAATCGCGCGTTATTGACCCTTCCCTCGGTTCGCCACGCCTGGCGTTGACGTTGCTTGGCATGGTCGGCCTTACCGCTTATTTCGGCTTGCTTGATATCGGCAAACCGGTGGCTGGCGAGACAGTGCTGGTCTCAGCCGGCGCAGGCGCCGTCGGATCTATTGTCGCTGCAATAGCAAAACTGAAAGGGTGCCGGGCTGTCGCTGTCGTCGGTTCGGACGAAAAAACTGACCATTGCGTTTCAAGCTTGGGCTACGACGCGGCCGTGAACCGGAAAGATCCGGCGTTTCCAGAAAAGCTTGCAAAGGCATGCCCCGAAGGCGTCGACATATTCTTCGACAACACTGGCGGCCCAATTTACGACGAAGCAATGAAAGTGATGAATATTGGCGGCCGGATTATTGGATGCGGCCGAATTGCAGGCGCGCATTTGGAAGATCCGTCACAAGACATCGGACCGCGCGACACGGATGCATTCATTGTCAAGCGGCTGATGAAAAAGGGCTTGCTGGTTATGGATTACGCAGATCGCTTTTCTGAAGGATTAGCGGACCTGGCACGATGGCATGCTGAAGGTCGAATAAGTGTCCGCGAAGACATTCTTGAAGGCATTGAAAATGCGCCTGAAGGCCTCATGCGATTGCTGTCTGGTCAGAACGTCGGAAAACAACTTGTTCATGTCGAGCACCCTCAATGAACGAAAGCTCAGCATAAGAAATCCAGAGTTAGGTCTCGCACGCGAACTGCAAGCTGCTCCTCACTCCCATCAGTCGGTAGAAGGTTCGACAAAAGATTATCTTTCAAGATCACTTGGGTATTTTTTATCAACGCGCTCTTCATGTGCCGGCAAAATTAAGAATGAAGGTTGCCGCGGCGCTTTATTCAGCCGTGCGCCGTTGAAACCGACGCGATCACGTCCAGTGCGCGCAAATGATCGTCAAAACAGGTTTCGACCGCTTCCGGCGCAAGGCGGCCCAGACCACAATAAGTCCCTAATCCAAATTTTCTCAAATATTTGCGCGCCAAAAGGTAACGTTCCTCGAAGCTCTTCATCGAATGAATCATGCCTAGATAGATGAACGCTTCGCCGGTCTCCAAGTTTGCCAGTGGCGCATAAAAATCGGGATCGACGGTGTCGAGGGTTGGAATATGAATCCATTCGATGCGTCGCGGCGATAACGCGGTTAGTCCGTTTGCAAACTCCACAATCGTTGCAAGATTATCTGGCGCAAACCGCGGCCAGCCGCCGAACGTTCCAAAGCAAAAATGAAAGCCGAGTTGCGCCCCATCCGCGACGGCGGGGATAATCGCTTTGAACTGCGGCAGGTTGCGTTCAACGGCGCCTTCAGCTGGCAGTCCAAATCCACCATGAATATCGGTTATTTCCCGGGCGCAATCGAACTGAATCGCTAGTTCCTCAGTCGGAATGATTTTACAAATCATTTCGGTTTCGGCCACCAGCGCTTCCTGAAACCCTGCACGAATGATGCCGAGCTCCTTCTCATCCACGTCGAAACTCGCAGGATTGCAGACGCTGTTCACACTGGGCAGCGACACCTGAAAGCGCGTTTTCGCTGCGATCTTCCCCTCTCTTTTCATCGCCGAAAAGAGCGCATAGGAGTTTTGTGCGTCCTTGGCGTAACCCAGGCGCCAACCAAGCATATCGAACTTCAAAGACGACACGCCCGGCTTCAGACGAAACACCCAGGAATCATCACGACTTTCAGGAATCAGTTTCTCAGCGCCCGGAGCCGCCGCTGGCGAATGCAGAGTTTCAATCGCGGGGTGGCCATTGAACACCTGAAACATCATCCGAATAGCCCAAAAACGACGGTCCAACACTTCTCCGTCAGGGATACAGCTCAGGTGGGCGCCTAACTTTTTTGAAGCAAGCGTGAACACCTCTTCGGCTGATTGAAACGGTACGCTTCCGACGAGTAGCAAATCGCCCCGCACGTTCTCTCCTTCAATGGTTCGCCCACGATATCAGCGCTGGCAAGAAACATCAGTTCACAACTTGCCGAAAACACAGCCTGCATGACTGTAGTTTACGCCTTCTCGGCAACTCGCCAACCAATACCTCACCTATTGCGCTGTATTAATAAGTTATGCTAGCATAGTTGTTATATGTCAAGCGCAACGCGCTGAAAGCGTGGGGAAATTATGAGCTCGCGCCGCCTATGACCGTTAGCAGCAACGAAAGTGACTCGGCGTTCATAGCCCCCGAAGGTCAATATCTTGCATGAGAACTATGAAATACTAATTGTCGGCGGCGGGCACGGCGGCGCACAGGCCGCGGCGGCGCTGCGCCAGAACAAATTCACGGGCTCCATAGCGATTGTTTCTGAAGAACCCGACCTTCCCTACGAACGGCCGCCTCTCTCCAAGGAATACCTTGCGCGCGAAAAAGAGTTTGAGCGAATCCTACTCCGGCCAGCGAAGTTCTGGATAGAAAAAGAGATCGTTATGATGCTCTCCCGCCGCGTCGTTTCGGTCGACCCAAATCCGCGCCGCGTGACGACAGAGAATGGAACCGAGATCGGTTACCGCGCCTTGATCTGGGCGACGGGCGGAACCCCCCGACAACTTATCTGTTCAGGACATAACCTCTCCGGCGTCCATGCCGTGCGAACACGCGGCGACGTCGACCGCTTGATGAGTGAACTTGAAAACGTAACCCGCGCGGTCGTGATCGGCGGGGGATATATAGGGCTTGAGGCGGCGGCGGTGCTGACAAAGCTCGGCAAGCACGTTGCGGTTTTGGAAGCTGCACCCCGCGTGCTTGCGCGCGTCGCGGGAGAACCGCTTTCACGATTCTTCGAGGCGGAGCATCGCGCTCATGGCGTTGACGTACGCCTGGGCGTAACAGTCGAGTGCATTGAAGAGCGAGACGGCGCCGCGTGCGGCGTGCGGTTGGCCGATGGCGATATCATCGACTGCGAGATGGTGATTGTCGGCATCGGGATCACCCCGGCAGTTGCACCGCTCATCGCGGCCGGCGCGGCAGGCGAGAACGGAGTCGATGTCGACGAGCATTGCCGCACATCCCTGCCCGACATTTACGCAATTGGCGATTGCGCCGCGCATTACAACTCCTATGCGGACGGAGCGCGGGTCCGGCTCGAATCCGTACAGAATGCGAACGATCAGGCGACAACGGTCGCCAAGGCGATCACCGGGACGCCGCTACCTTATCGCGCCGTCCCTTGGTTCTGGTCGAATCAATATGATCTCAAACTGCAAACGGTCGGGATTTCAACCGGCCACGACGCAACCGTGCTGCGCGGCGATCCTGCAACACGCGCGTTCAGCGTGGTTTACCTTAAACGCGGCAAAGTGATCGCGCTCGACTGCGTTAACACCGTCAGGGACTATGTGCAGGGCCGTGCGCTTGTAACCAACGGAGCGGCGCCGCCTAAAGACCGGCTGGCTGACTCAAGCATGCCTTTGAAAGATCTCGCAGCCGCCGTCGCTGACTGAACAAAGATAAACACGCAGAACATCTTATTGGCGCCTTACGTAAGGAAACTCTGAACATGCCCAAGTTGCTTGTGACCATTCGTGATGGAGACGAAATCGTCATCGACGGCGAATTCGGTGTGTCTGTTATGGAAATCATCCGTGAAGGCGGCGTCGATGAACTCGCCGCGATCTGTGGAGGCTGTTGTTCTTGTGCAACCTGTCACGTTTTTGTCGATGAAAAGTTTTCCGATATGTTGCCGCCGATGAGTGAAGATGAAAATGACCTACTCGACGGCTCGGATCACCGCCGCTCTAATTCGCGACTTTCCTGCCAAATCCCGTTCAGCAACGAGCTCGACGGAATGAGGATTGAGATTGCGCCCGAAGACTAATGGGAAATGTTGGGGTGCTCTGACGGCGTCGAGATCGACCAGAAACGAGTCAGCATAGCCTTATTGAAGTACGAAGAAGCAAGCTTCAAACAATAATTCACGTCGCCACAATGGCCTAGCCGGAGAAATGCGCTAGAAATTCGCCGCGTTGTTCACCCCGCAGCGGATAGCGAATGGCGAGCGTGTCGGTCATCAATCTGTACTCAGCGAAAAAAGCCTCAACTTTGGTTTCGATTTCGGGTTTAGCGATTGCCGCAAACCGCTGCACCATGCCCGCTATCGAACATACAGTAATAAGATGAATGAGCTCGACAGGAGACCAGGCGTCAAGCGCAGGCTGGATAAAACGGCGCGGCGTCGTCAGCGGCGTCTGCGCCGATAACCATGCGAGCTTAAGCGCTGCGTGCTCCCGGGTGGTGAATAACGAGAGTTTCGTATCACGCCCCCTTGCCGCCTCAAAACAAAAACGAACCCGTTGGATCGACTCGGCTGACCTGCCTGCGGCCTTATACGAAAGAAACCCTTCAATAGCGGCAAGATAATCATGTCCTTTTGAGATGGCGGAAACGCGCGCCATTAAATGCTTGAGCTCTGAAGGGATTGGAGAATGGTCGCGCGTCTGCATCGTCTCGGCATAAAGCAAAATATGACGCGCGCGTAGCTGTTTAGGCCACAGCCTGATCCAGGACGGCATGATTCCCAATTCGCGCAATGCAAATGCTTCGACCCCGCCCGCCTCTGCGACCAGGCGTTCATATCTAGCGATCATATCATCAAGGCTCGGTCCGCCCTCGGGCAGGTCGTGGTCTAGATTATCAGAGGCCCGGTCTTCACTTACGCCATGGCGGCCGGCTGTAACGCCCGCATGAGCTTCAGCCTTCTTGGCCCATTCCGCCTCGACCTTCACGCCGGTAAGATCATTGAAGGTGTTGAAGAAGCCAAATGCCGAGGCGATCATCGATACACCTGTGATGTTGGTGTCGACGTCCGCACCCGAGATGCGGGCTTGGTTGACGAGCGACCGGATCTCGTCGAGCTGTTCAGTCGTCACAATATTATCGGTAGCGGCGGCGGCGAGATCAGCCAGCGCGAGTTCGAAGGGCCCGATGGGTGCGTCCGCCGGCGCTTTGCCGGCCCGGGCCGCCTCAATCAGCTTGGGCATGGCGAGCGACTGCTCACCGCGTCCCGCCGTTATGTGCACCTGACAGTAATTGCAGCCGTGAGCGTGCGACGTCGCATACCCTGTTGCAATCACGACAGGTGCGCCGAGGAATTCAAGCCCGCCGCGAATGGCGCCAATGTTGTGGGCGTAGACGTATAATTTGTACGCCTCCGGCCAGTGGTGCAAGTAATAAAATGCGTTCGGCCAGAAGCCGAAAAACCCTTTGTAAAAATGTAGGAGCGCCCACTCTTCCGGGTCATCGGAACGCGTCCCGTCACTTTCGGGCAGCACCGTATGAAGGACAATATCCTCGACGCCGGCTGCAAGATCGGCGTCTGACGGGACGTCGACGTCCCATTCTGTGTTCACGCCCATTACAAGGGGTTTCAAACGAGCCGCCGCGGTTAATGCGAGAATATCGCGGGAACCATTTATGTGCAGATCGCCGAGCAAAGCCTGCGGAACCGTCGAGACGCCCGAAAGATAAACGCTCAGATCGGCGTTCCGGCGGCACGCCGTCACATCATGTTCTTCAAATGAAAGGCCGATTCCTTGGATAGCGTCCTTTGCCTTGTCGCAGAAAGGGCAATTCGGCTTCGTGAAGATCTGCAGTGCGGACGACATATTGCTGTTGATGGATAAAAACCATCTTCAAAAAATGGCGGCGACTTTACTCGAATTGAACAAATACGTTTCCACAAAATCCGTCCACTGTGGTTTGCGGCCAAGGTGGTTCATGGCCCCCGCCAGTGGCATCCAATTCAGCATTTCCTGGTTTGCCGAGTCGGTGATTTCGTCCAATGTGGTGTTCCGCCAACGCTCGTAGTCGCCTTCTTGCAAGGCTTTGTACATTTTGCGGTCGAACGGCACGTCAGGGTACATACGATGAGTCTTGTCGCATAAGAAAGCGTGGGACCAGCTCGACGATGCAATGAGTGCAACCCGATAGGGACTTTCGCTGCAGAATTTCGCAACCAAAGTCCCCAAATCGAAACAACGCGCAGGGCTGGGCGACGGTGGGTCAAGTTCGCGATCCATGTCATTCAAACTACTGATAAACCCGCGATAGCTAATGACGCGTTCGCCATAGCAATTGATTGGCATGGGAATAATTGGGAAGGAAAAACCTTCCCGATCAAAATCAAGGTATAAAATCGCATTCAAAAATGCATGGGCAATGCCTGGATGATTTAACGGTTCGTAAGCGTATGAAACGTCGAAATCACGCTGCAAAAGGAAGCTGACCAGTTCTTTAGCCGGCTGTTTTGCAAACTTGATATCAATCGAATAGTCATTGCCCTCGTTCCAGTAGTTCGGTTTCCCGGTCATGTCGGAGGAGTCTTGCGCCTGAGCCCACGGCTTGACTGTCATATCGTCGTAGGCCAACACGCAAAATGGCGGAATGATGCTTTCTTTGAAGTTTTCATATTGATCATCGCCCCAGATGATGCAGAAATCCGGGTTAAAATCCCTGATGGCGGCCATGCATTTTCGAAATCCCTCCACCATGCTTTCTCTATGAATTTTAGCGCTGGCAAGGCCCTCATCATCCGCAAATTCCGTCCTTAATTCTTCAGGCCAAGCAGCGGGATCCAATTTTTCTTTCGGCAAGCCGGGATCGCGCAGTCGATTGCGAAACACATCCGCCATGTTTTCGTCCGTCCCGCTAAAGGGCGGGTAATGTGAAACGCCGATGCCGAGGATTTCCGCCATGATATTTGTCCTTTGATTAAACTGACAGGTCGTTTCGTCCGTCTGGTTGCTCGAGCATTCAGATTTATGTTTCTTCCTTCAGTCGTCTCGCCTTGTCCGCCGCCGTTTCGCCGGCAATGCCAAAATGCTCCGGCGACATTTCGTTCACGATCACACGAACCGATGAGATGGGCGCATCCAACGTTCGGGCCGCCGCCTCCGACAGTTCGCGGACCAGCGCCGTCTTTCGCTCTTTGTCGCGCCCGGCGAGAATATTGACGGTTATAATTGGCATCTTCTTCGCACTTTCCTTTTTGTGTTGTCCTTTCGCGTTGCGAGAACAGTCGGATCGACGGGCCAAAACCCACATGGTCGCGTGTCGGCGCTATTCTATCTGACTACGGACTTTCAACAAATTGTAGTCCTGATATCCCAACTCCGTTGCTCAACGACGTCTTCAATCTCTTTCCTCAAAATGCTCGCTGGTCCGGAAATTCGCTGAGCCGAGATTTTGTATGGCGACCTGAACATGCTGACCGGGCGAAAGCGCCTCCGCTGCGGTCGCGCCCCCAGCAAGGACAATGTCACCGGCCTGAAGCGGCTCGCCAGCCTCGCTGGTGAGCCTTGCGGCGGCGACCAGAGAACGGATCGGATCGCCGAGGATCGCCGCACTCGACCCGATCTGTTTAACGACGCCGCTAAGCCTTAAAATCAACCCGAGGTTGGAAAAGTCACGGTGCGGATCAGACCACGGCCCAACCACAAAGTTCGACGACGAACTGTTGTCCGCAATAACGTCAGTCAATGAGAATTTAAAATTCTCGTACCGTGAATCGATGATCTCAAGCGCCGGAGCGATTGCTGCAACGGCTTCTAACGCTTGCATCGGCGTTACGCGGCCCGTGAGCGGACGATCAAGCAGGAAAGCGATTTCCGGCTCCACGCGTGGGTGCACATAGGCTGGGAAGTCTATCGTGTCGCCGTCTTCGACTAACATTGCGTCGGTCAAGCGCCCCCAAATAACTTCCTCAACGCCCATTTGCGTCATCTTCGCACGGCTGGTTAAGCCCATTTTTATGCCAATGCGTTTCTCACCGCGCGCATAGCGTCGCTCTAGAGACGCAGCCTGCACAGCATAAGCCTCTTCAAGACTGATCGGCTCTTCGAGTTGCGGCGTGGCGCTTGCCGTTCTTGCGGCTTCGTCAAGGCGCTCGGCAATGGCGGTGATGTCAATCATACCGATTCTCTTTGCTTTACCATGTCGAGCGCGACGTCGATGATCATGTCTTCCTGGCCGCCGACCATTTTGCGGGCGCCGAGTTCGACCAGGATTGCGCGCGTGTCGATGCCATAGTCAGCCGACGCCTTTTCGGCGTGACGCAGAAAGCTCGAATAAACGCCGGCATAACCGAGCGCGAGCGTTTCGCGATCGACGCGAACGGGCCGGTCCTGTAGTGGACGCACAAGATCTTCGGCGGCGTCCATCAACCCCATGACATCGCAACCGTGATTCCAGCCCTTCCGATCGGCGGCGGCGATGAACACTTCAAGCGGCGCATTGCCCGCCCCGGCGCCCATGCCAGCAAGACTGGCGTCGATCCGAAAACACCCTTCCTGTGCGGCGACAATAGAATTGGCGACGCCAAGCGACAGGTTGTGGTGCGCGTGCATGCCGCGCTGAGTCTGGGGCTTTAGCACCCTATCATAGGCGCGCATCCGATCACGCACGCCGTCCATGTCGAGCGCACCTCCACTGTCAGTAACGTAAACGCAGTGTGCGCCGTAACTTTCCATCAACAGCGCTTGTTGTGCGAGCGCTTCCGGCTCGGTCATATGGCTCATCATCAAAAAGCCGGATACGTCCATGCCGAGATCGCGCGCGATGCCGATATGCTGCTTGGCGACATCAGCTTCGGTACAATGGGTCGCGACGCGCACAGAGCGAACGCCAAGATCGTATGCGCGGCGAAGCTCCTCAACGGTGCCGACGCCCGGCAAGATCAGCGTCGTCAACACCGAATTTGTCAGCACGTCTGCGACCGCCTCCAGCCACTCCCAGTCGGTGTGTGCGCCAAAGCCGTAGTTGAAGCTGCCGCCATTGAGACCGTCGCCATGGGCAACCTCGATCGCGTCGACGCCCGCTTCGTCCAAAGCCTTAGCAATCGCCCGTACGTGATCGATGCCATACATGTGACGAATAGCGTGCATGCCATCGCGCAATGTCACGTCCTGAATGTAAAGTTTGCCCTTGCTTACGTCGAACGTCACGCGACCGCCCTCCGGTCTATGATTCTCTTCGCCAAAAGCTCACCCGTCGCCTTGGCCGCCGCAGTCATGATGTCGAGATTGCCGGAATAGCTCGGCAGATAGTCGCCTGCGCCTTCTACTTCCAGAAAGACTGAAGCCTTGACCCCCGTATACTCTCCTCGTCCGGGAATCTTCAGCGGATTGTTGTCGCCGAAACGTTCGAATTGCACTTCCTGCTTGAGCCGATAGCCCGGCACATACGCCTGCACTTTTTTCACCATGGCTTCGATCGCATCGCGGATTGTTTCTTCTTCCGCGCCTTCGGAAAGGGTAAAAACCGTATCTCGCATGATCATCGGCGGCTCGGCGGGGTTCAAAATAATGATCGCTTTGCCCTGTGCAGCGCCGCCGACCCTCTCGATTGCGTTCGCCGTCGTGCGCGTGAACTCGTCGATATTAGCGCGCGTGCCGGGACCGGCCGAGCGCGATGATACTGACGCAACAATTTCCGCATAATGAACAGTTGCAACCTGGCTTACCGCCGCCACGATTGGAATGGTCGCCTGCCCGCCGCAAGTCACCATATTGACATTCGGCCGATCGAGATATTGATCCATATTCACCGGCGGAATCGTGAAAGGTCCGATCGCCGCGGGCGTGAGATCAACAACCTGTTTGCCATCCGCGCGCAACACCTCATCATGCGCCTTGTGGGCATAGGCGGACGTGGCGTCAAAAACGATGCCTATCTCCGGATAAACGGACATTTTTTTAAGCCCCTCTATCCCCTCATGCGTCGTCGCGACGCCCCGCTCGCGCGCCATGGCAAGGCCTTCAGAGTCTGGATCAATACCAGCGACAGCAACCACCTCCATATTCTGGGGGTATTTGATCATCTTGATCATCAGATCAGTTCCTATGTTTCCAGATCCAATGACTGCGGCTTTGACGGTCATTCGTTGCACCCAAAGTTTACGCGAACGGATCCAAGCCCTTCGATCCGAACCTCGATGTGATCGCCAGCCTCTGCGGCGACAATTGGGCCGAGCGCACCCGACAAAATGACGTCGCCCTTCTGAACGGGACGCCCCACTTCCGCCATCTTGGCGGCAAGCCAACCTAGTGCATGCAGTGGATTGCCGAGACACGCAGCGCCTGCGCCGAAGGAAACGGGCTCGCCATTCTTTTCCAAAACCATCCCGCAGAGCTGGAGATCAATGTCGGCAAGCGCCTTCGGCTTCGTCCCAAGCACGAACAGACCTGATGAAGCGTTGTCAGCTACCGTATCGACAATGCTGATATCCCAGTCGGCAATCCGACTGTCGACAATTTCAATTGCGGGCAGCGCATAAGCGACAGAATCGATCAACTCAGCAGTCGTAAGGCGTCCCGCATCAGGCGTTCGCTCCATTACAAAGGCGACCTCGGCCTCGACTTTCGGCTGAAGTAACCGACCGGCTGCGACCGTATCGCCTTCATTGACCGCCATGTCCGCAAAGAGATGACCAAAATCTGGCTGATCGACATCAAACTGCGCCTGTACAGCCTTTGCTGTTAGACCGATTTTCGCGCCGACGATTTTGCGGCCCTCTTCTTCCCAGAAGGCGGTGTTGACCGCTTGCACCGCATACGCATCTTCAATTGTCGCAGCTGAGAGTGCATTGCGGAGAGGCGCTATCGGCGCACCGCACTCATAAGCCGCGCGGATCAGCGCGGCCTGTTCTTCAATATCGCCGCGGGCGATAGCACGCGCGTTCACTTGGCTGCTCGCCATTCAGGGTCTCCATCACACAAGAAACGCCACATGCGTTCGATGATTCCGCCGGCCTTGGTCGAGCGCCGGGTGGCTTCCTCGGCGCTGTATTCAAGCGGGCGCCGCCCCGCCGGGCCGGCGCCAAGCAGCGCGATCTCTATGCGCGCAGCGTCTTCCAGAAAGAAGGCGAATGCAGCGGCCTCTTCAATTGTTTCGCCGGCGGTAACCGCTCCGTTTCCGCGCATGACGACCGCCGCAGAATCGCCCATCGTCTCAACGAGTTTTGTTGCGCGCTCATCGTCGCGAATGAGCTGAACGTCAGGCCAAAGCGGGGCGGCGGGAGCAAAGTAAGAACCGTGACCGTGAAGCACGCGCGGGGTTTCTCCCAAGGCCGAAAGCGCGACTACGGACGGCGACAGAAATCGGCATACGCCGCCGACCTCCGGCCGACGGTGATAGATTTCACGATGGACGCGCACTTCGCCCAGAACGCCTTCAAGAAACTCGCCATCAATCGGCACGATTTTGCACTCTTCGCCGACGTCAACCGAACCAAGCGGCCGGGGCGGCGAAACCAGAAACCGACCCTCATCGATACGGGCGCTCACATGGCCATACGCATTGACCAACCCGTGGCGCGCGAGCGCGCGGGCGGCGAGCCTCACTTTCAGAGCGGCATCGGTCTCCGCTTCGCTATGCGGCATTTCGAATCCCCGTAACGCAGGATCGGATTTCGCGGGCTTCAGCGCCGGTAGAGTTTGTTCGACGCTCATAACTTGATGCAGACATTTGACGGCTCAGAGTAGAAATTGATCGAGTGTTCGCCGCCTTCCCGCCCGATCCCCGACATCTTTGAGCCCCCGAACGGCGTGCGCAGATCGCGCAGAAACCAGCTATTCACCCAGGAAAGGCCGACTTCCATGGCCTGGCCGACGCGATGGGCGCGCGACAGGTTTTGTGTCCATACGGAGGAACAAAGCCCATATTTGGTATCGTTCGCGAGCGCGATCACCTCTTCCTCCGTATCGAACGGCATGATCGCGCAGCACGGGCCGAAGATTTCCTCGCGGCAAACGGGTGAGTCATGCGCAAGCCCCGTCCATATGGTGGGCTCCACGAAGTATCCGTTCGCGGCGTCGCCAGACAATTTCGGCACGCCGCCGCCGGTCACCAGGTCGGCGCCCTCTTCCAACGCTAGTCCGTAGTACTCAAGAACCTTGCCGCGATGTTCTTCTGAAATCAGCGGTCCGAGATCGACGCCTTCGTCATGAGGCAAGCCGAGCTTCATCGCTTCAGCCTTGGCTTTTAGCCCGGCCACAAAATTATCAAATACCGGGCGCTCCACATACATGCGCTCCGGCGCCAGACAGACCTGTCCCGTATTCACAAACGCCGCGCGCGCCAGCGTGGCGATCGCAACCTCAAGGTCTGCATCTGCGAAAACGATCGCGGGACTCTTCCCACCGAGTTCGAACGACAGCGCTTTCACGGTCGGCGCCGCCGACTTCATGATTTCGGCGCCGGTGCGCGTTTCGCCCGTAAAGGTGATTGCGCGCACCCCTTGATGCGACGTCAGAAATTCGCCGGCAGAGTTCGGACCAAAACCATGTACGACGTTATACGCGCCATCGGGCACGCCAACCTCCGTCATCACTTCACCAAGCAATGTTGTCGTTGATGGGGTCTCTTCAGACGGTTTCACGATAACGGCGTTGCCGCAGGCCATCGCCGGCGCGACCTTCCACGTCATCAATAGGAGCGGCAGGTTCCAAGGCGCGATGACGCCGATAACGCCCAAGGGTTTACGGACCGCATAGTTAAGCGCCTTGCCGCCATCCGGCGTATCCATTTCAAAAGATTCAGTCGGCAGATTTGCGATCGTATCGGAAAACACGCGAAAGTTAGCGGCCCCGCGGGGAATATCGAGATGCCGTGCAATTGAAAGCGGCTTGCCCGTATCGGCGACCTCCGCCTCAAGAAATTCGTCGAACCGCTCTTCGATTCGATCCGCAACGGCGGTCAGGACTGCGCGCCGTTTTGCCAGCGTCATTCGCCCCCAATCGCCGTTCAACGCCTCACGCGCCGCAGCGACCGCCTGATCGACGATCGCGCGATCGGCTTCGTACGCGACTGCGTGAACCCGTCCGGTCGCCGGGTTGCGGATCTCGAACGGCTGACCGCCGTCGATAAACCGTCCGTCCACAAAATTTCTCAGTTTGCTAGGCGCATCTGTTCTATCAACCGCAGTTTTAGGGTGATGATTTTCGGCAACCGAACTCATAAGTATTTCATCCGATATTTCTTGACGCCTTACGCCCACTCAGTGCGCAGCGGCGGCCACGAATTCCATTTCTTCTGCACGCCAGGCGCTGCCGACAGACAATGGCTGGTCTAGTTTCATGTACTGGCGGCTTTTCTCGTCAAAGCGGGGCCAGTCAGGTAATTCTGGCGTATTCGGATCTGCAGCTTCAGCAAATTGAAGCCAGTATTTTCCCATTGCCGCTGCCATCTCCGCATCGGCCGTATTTTCATGCGGGCGCGTGTCGAGCAGCGTATCGGCTTCCTCAGAATGCGTTGGCGATTCCGTCGTACCGCCCGGTCGATAGGTATAGACGTACCGAAACACCTCCGATTGCTTTTGCGCGAAGGCGCGCGCTAAGCGCTCTACTGGATAGTTGATGGAAATATCGCCATAGGCGTCGGAAAGCGCTGTAGCCACATCCACCTCGGTCTCGGCGGGATAGTGCTTCAACGCGTCTTCAAAACTATCAGCGAACGAGTTTTTCAAATACGTCTGATATTCATCAACCCTCGATATTGTCATGCGACGCGTAAAGAAGCGGCCTTCGTCTTCATTGGAACCAATGATGAGCGGAACAGCTTTGAACGCGCCCAACATGAACGCCTGATCATTTTTGATTGCCCAGCCATCGACGATTGGGCGCATCGGCCGCGCAACCGAAAGATTGACCTGCTGCGCCGCAGATAAAAGTCTTGCTTTTTCCGGCAGGTCCTCCGCAGAAATGGATCTGATCTCGTCAGCCGTTTCGCCGAGCGGCGCACCGGTGCGCTCAGCGTCTTCAAGTGGAAGAAGGGGACTGTAAGAACCCGGTGATTGAAGAACAGCGCGATCAAAGGCATTACGTCCTAAATCGCTGGTGAGTATGAGCGCGCCCGCCGCACTTCCCGACGACTCGCTGACATAAGTAATGCGACTTTCATCTCCACCGAATTGGGAAATGTTTTCGCGCACCCAGCGCAAGGCCGCGATATGATCGAGCAACCCATAATTGCCGGAAGATCCATGCGGGGATTCCGCAGATAACGCTGGGTGGGCAAAAAAGCCGAATATACCGAGACGATAGTTAAACGACACAAGAACGGCGCCGCGCGACGCGAGCCTCGAAAGATCCTCCGACTCGAATGCGCCACCGCCCGTGTTGAAGCCGCCGCCGCCGGACCAAACGATGACCGGCCAGCCGCCCGCTTTCTGTTCCTCAGGCGCCCAGATATTTAAGTAAAGGCAATCTTCCGACATGCCCGGCGCACGCGATGTGCGCTTGCCCTTCCCCTGAATAGCATCATTGCCGAAGTCTTCAGCGTCTCGTACGCTGGCCCAGGAAGCAGGTGGCTCGGGCGGGCGCCAGCGTAACGAACCTATCGGCGGCGCCGCATACGGAATCCCGAAAAATCCAAAGAGGCCATCACCAAGGCGCCTGCCGTGAACTTTCCCGTAGCTCGTCTCAACGATGGGCATAAGTTGTCATTCCGATGAGGCTAAGCACTTATTGTTCAGGCCCGGAAGCCCTGGCGGCGGCGCGTGCGCGGCAAAAACAAAACTCGAGCGTCAGCCGCATCTCGCCTCCCTTTGAAGTTCAACGCACGATGATGTGGCGTCCGACAAGAACGCCAATGTCTCGTTGATACCACTATGTCATGGTATCATAACTTATTATAACATTGCAATACCCGCGCGCCCTTTCAAGGCGCCAACGCCTTTGAAAGTGCGGAGAAAAAAGGAAAATGAGAGATGATCCAAGGACGCTTATCAAGTCGCCTCCCCGCGCTTGCGTCCCATGGTCCGCGTAGAAGAGGTCGAAAACGTACACGATATATCGCGGAGGCGTCTGTACGACTGCCGACTCTTAGATAGCACTCCGTCTACAAATCGCTCCAGACAGGTAGCGCCTTGAACTAGAAATCCGCCGTAATAGCCTTCGTCGGATCGCCCTGCGCGGCGTTTGAAACATCCTCCCACTCCTCCCACACGGCAAGACGTTCAGCATATGCCGCGCGCACCATTGGCAAGACTGTATTGCCAACCACGAAGCGCAGCGGCGGGTTTTCCGCATCGACAATCTTAAGGATCGCTTCAGTCGTGGCGTACGGATCGCCACGATCCTGATTCGAAAGGCGTTCGTGAACCTGCTTTCGAAGCTCGGCATAAACGTCGATCCCAGCCGCGACCGTCATTGACTGCGGACTCGCAAAAGTCGTTGCGAACGCGCCAGGCTCGAGCATGGTGACGTTGATGCCGAACGCCTTAACCTCTGCGGCCAAAGTTTCGTGCAGCGCTTCGCCCGCCCATTTTGAAGTGCAATACATGCCAAGGAACGGCGCCGCCAAAAGACCAAGACCACTTGTTACACCGATTATGTGACCGCTGCCCTGCGCACGCAACAGGGGCAACGCCGCTTGTATAACCCGCAACGTACCAAAGAAGTTTACATCGAACTCACGTTGAACATCTGCCTCGCTAACCTCCTCTACGGTTCCCACTAGCGAAAACCCGGCATTGTTGAGAACAACGTCCAGTCTGCCGAAATGTGCGTGTGCGTCATTGACGGCCTTGTGAACTTGCTCCGAATTAGTCACGTCAACGTAAATGCAAAATACGGCATCGCCGTAGGTCTCCGCGAGTTCCGCGAGTCCGTCTTGCTCTACTCCGGTCGCCGCAACTTTGTCGCCGCGTTTGAGCGCAGCCTCAGCCCAGATGCGTCCGAAACCGCGCGTCGCGCCGGTGATGAACCAGACCTTGCTAGTCATGAGCAACCCTTCCGTCTTCCCTTTTGTAAGCCGCATGCGTCGGCGCCGCTCAATAAAGCCGCGCAATAACCGACTTGGTTTCCATGTAAGCGTCTACGCCCATAGCGCCGCCTTCGCGGCCCCACCCGGACTCTTTGTAGCCTCCGAACGGCATCCAGAAATCGGTCAAACTGGGCGTATTGATCCAGAATGTGCCGGCCTTCACCGCTCGTGCAACCGTATGAGCTTTCTCCAGCGAAGTCGTATAGACCGCGCCCGCAAGGCCATAACGCGTGTTGTTTGCTTCCCTGATCGCCCAATCCAGATCATCGAACGGCATGGCCGAGAGAACGGGGCCGAAGATCTCTTCGCGCACAACGCGCGCGCTTGTCGGAACCCGCGAGAGAATCGTCGGTTTAATGAAGAAGCCCGTGTCACCATGTCGCTCGCCGCCGGTCGCCAATTCCGCACCTTCGGAAACGCCGCTCTCGATGTAGCCAATAATCCGGTCAAACTGTTTCTGAGAGATTACCGGGCCCATTTGCACGCCTTCATCAAGGCCGTTTCCAATAACCATTTTTGAAGCCGCATCAGACAGCGCCTGGACAAGTTTATCATATATCTTGCTGTGTGCGTATAAACGCGATCCGGCAACGCAAGCCTGACCGGAATTGATCATGATGCCGCGCAAAACGCCTGGGATCGCCATTTCCAGATCCGCATCGTCAAGCACGATCACCGGCGACTTGCCGCCGAGCTCAAGCGACAAACGCTTCAGGTTTCCCGCCGAAGCCTGCACCAAGCGACGACCGACCGCGGTTGAGCCCGTAAAACTGATCTTATCGACATCGGGATGCTCGGCAAGCGCTTGGCCGGCGATAGAACCCAGGCCGGTCACAACGTTCAAAACGCCGGCGGGAACACCGGCTTCCAAGGCGATGCGCGCAAGATGCAGTGTGTTTAAAGACGTGTCTTCCGCCGGCTTAAGAATCGCGGTGCAGCCGGCCGCAAGCGCAGGCGCCACCTTGTGGCAAGCCAACATAAACGGGCCATTCCAGGGCACGATCAATGCAGCAACTCCCATCGGCTCTTTTAGAGTAAATGCATGGAACGCATCGCCGGCGGCAATCTCACCGGTCTGTCCGTGTATCTTGCCTAGCCATCCCGCATAATAGCGAAACGCTTGAACGCCTCCTCCAATCGTGCGCTGCGCAATGGGAACCGGCATACCATTTTCACGCACCTCGTTGACGACAAGCTCGTCCATTTCAGCTTCAATGCGATCTGCGATTGAATTTAAAATTTTCGCACGCTCGGGGTAAGGCATGCTGAGCCAACGGCGCTCGTCAAACGCTGTGCGCGCGGACAGGACCGCTGCGTCTACATCCGTTGCATCGCCAGCGCTGACCTGACCGAGGTCGTCGCCGGTCGCGGGGTTGATGCTGGAAAAACTGTCACTCGAATGGGAAGCTGTCCACTGACCGTCGATCAACAGGGTTTCGCCGTTCGCAACTGGAGAAACCCGGATTTGGTCCTGACTTTGACCTTTGGAAACCTGCATCTTACTCCTCTATTCAATGTCCCTGTGACACTGCAGCACTCGAAACCCGGCTGAATACGCCGCCCTTCTCACGTTGATTGATCAAAAGCGCAATGCCCAGAAGCGCAGACGCGCTAACTATGCCAGGCAGCGACGCTGCAGCAAATATATGTCCTGAGCTCCATCCAACGCTAACCAGCATTCCCGCCAGAATTGGCGCGGAGGTGGCGCCGATCCGTCCAACGCCAAACGCCCAGCCCATGCCAGTGGTTCGAATGTTCGTCGGATAGGACTCAAGCACGATAAGAATGAGACCCGCGTGATATGCGGCAATGCCGGCGGACAGGAAAAACACCATTGTTGGCGCTAAAACGGCATTGCCCAGCATAAAAGGCAGCATCAAGATCGCAATGACATAAAGCGCCATCTCAACAAACATGACCTTGTAGATGTTGAACCGCGTCACGAGCCAACCTTGCGCGATCGTTCCAAGCGCGCCGCCCAAACCGAACGTCGATGCGGAATGCATTCCCACTGTCGACGCTAGTCCAGACTGTTGCAGCAACGCCGGCGTCCAGCTCATTACAAAGTAGAGAATGCCCTGGTTCATGATAGCGATGAGCCAAATGAGCAGCGTGAATTTCCAAATTCCTCTAAGGAAAAGGCTGCTCACCGGATTCCTTTTCTCCGCCGCCAGATCTGACTCCTCAACAATCAACTTCCCAATGGATAAGTCCGGCAGCAGCTTCTTCGCGGCGAGAATGGCGCGGCGTTCATCCCCTTTTGTGCGCAAAAGAAAATGCACGGACTCTGGGAGTATCAGCGCCGCCATCAGCGTGAGCACAAGAGTCAACACGCCCCCGACGTAAAGCAACATTTCCCAACCGAAAGCCGGCACCACCGCCCGCCCGATCACGCCAACCAAGAGTGAACCGAGCGGCATGAAAGCGATCAAAAACGATGTGATGATCCTTGAATATCGTTTTGGCGAAAACTCCGTGGACAGTGAAAAAATACTCGGTAGCGCGGCGCCGAGGCCCAATCCAGCCAGAAACCGGACGATGAGCAATTCTGTCAGGTTGCCTGCAAAAGGCGTGAGGAGGGTGGCGAGACCAGCCAAAAACATAGCCGAGATTATTACGGTCTTCCTGCCGAGCAACCGATCCGCCGCCGGGCTGAGAATCAATGCGCCAACAACGCCTCCAAAGAGAGCCGCGGAGAAAACGACGCCAAAGCTCGAAAGAGGCAAGTCCAGATCCGCAGTCATGTCGTGTGCAATGACGCCAAGCATCTGCGTATCCATGCCGTCGAATAGGACGAGCAAACCCAGCATGGATAGAATGAGGAACCGTCTTCTCTTTAGCGGGCCTTCACGCACTTCTTCGGTGAAATTAACCGTGAGCGGCGCTTTACAGGCTTCATCAGTTGCTGTCATGAAACGCAAATCCTTTACAGCCCATTTTTTTCACCATCAAAAAGAGTTCCAGCGCTCAGGCGCGTGCTCAGAGCGCTGGAACAATCTCATATCCTAACTAGACTTCGCAGGTTGCAACACTCCTGCACTTGAACGAAACGCCGCAAAATGCGCGCTAGAATTTGGTCGACAGCTGAACGCCAACCGAACGCGGCCTATCCAATCTGACCGATACGGCGCCTGATCCCGGCATAGCGGCGCGATAAGAACCCGTTGTTCGATCAGTTATGTTTTTCGCGATGACCGCTAATTCCCACCGGTCATCGGGGCCAGAAATGGCCGCACGAAGGTCGAGCTTCGCGTAGCCGGGCTGCGCCGTCAACGGATCAGCATTGGCCTGCTGGAAATACTCGGACGTAAAATAAACCCAAGCGCCTAGCTCGGCGCCGATATTCGGCGTCAATTCGAATTCATAATTACCATTGACGCTGCCGCTCCATTCCGGCGAGTAGGAATTTCGGGCGCCGGCCAAATCCTGCACGCAATCCGGTATCGTACGTGACCCCAGTATCGTACAAGGCCCGTTCGGATATTCCAGGAACTCGGCGTCCAAGTAACCAACATTTGCGAAAAAGCTTACCCCATCGGCCGGATTGGCGCCGATTTCCAAATCGACGCCGCGCGAACGCGATCTACCGACATTGCCGATCACGCCCCGGAAGATGCCAGTGATTGGATCAATGACCGTTGTCGATACCTGCAGGTCGTCATACGTAGCGCTGTACACCGATAAATTGGTCGTCAGACGGTTGTCGAACCAACTTGCCTTCACGCCCCCTTCATAGGACTTCACGGTTTCAGGGCCGAAAACGTCCTGGCTTTGCCCAATCGACCAACCGCCGGCCTTAAATCCGGTTGAATAGGAGACAAAGGCCATGACGTCGTCCGTAACGTCGTATTGAACGTTGACCGACGGCATGAACTTGTCGTCCGTAAACTCCGTAACGGGATAGTCCCCATCGGGCCGGCCGACCGTCGTTGTCCATGCCGTGAACTGTGCGAGAGAAAAATCTTCCGCGACCTGCCCAATATCATCGCCGAAGCCCGCGCGGGTGGTTCGGTGTGCTTCCTTGCGGATAGAGCTGTACCGGGCGCCGCCATTAATGCGAAGGTCGTCTGTGACGTTGATTGTCACGGCGCCGAATACAGACCTGTTGGCTTGATCCTGATCGCCATTGACTTCCTGCGCGATCAGGGAGTTCGCCGGAATGACGCCGGCCGGCGGCACAAGCGCCCAGAACGGCGCGAAGTAGAATCCGAGATTCACGCCGCCTTCAAGATTGGAACGATCATAGTAAAGCCCAACCATATACTCGATCAGCCCGCCCGCGCCCGATTCAAGGCGCAGCTCTTGGCTGAACGAATTAAAGTCCTCGGGCTGTGAAAGAGGCAGTCCGCTCGGCGTATTAAGCGTCGGAAATGGCAGAAGGGCGCCGCCAACCGTCGTCCTGAAGAGATCATGAGTATAATAGCCCGTCGTCGACGTGAGGGTATGATCTCCCAACGCAAATGCCGCGGTCAGAGACGCACTGACCGACTCCAGCTCGAAGCTGGAGGATCCAGTCCGGGTAATG
>JANQOV010000056.1 GCA_028285645.1 Hyphococcus sp. | reverse complement strand
TTCTCGTACGAAGCGTTCGGACCGTTCTGCTCGTCCTCTTCCCGCTGCTGCTTGCGGCGATCCTGACCGCCGCAACGGGCGTCCTTCTCGACATGCCGTTCAACTATGCGAACGTCATTGTGTTGCCGCTTTTGATCGGCATAGGCGTCGATAGCGGCATCCATCTTGTGATGCGCCATGATCAGGTCGCTGCGGGCGAAGGCGTCTTCGGCACATCGACGCCCCGCGCGGTTCTTTTCTCCGCGCTGACGACCGTCGCCTCCTTTGGCTCCCTCATGCTCTCGCCCCATCGCGGCACCGCGAGCATGGGCGAGCTCCTGTCCGTCGCCATTGCTTACACGCTGATCTGCACTCTCCTCGTCCTGCCGGCGGCGTTCCGCTACGCAGACCGGCGCGTCCACCCTCGCGGTGATCCCGGCGCATTCTACCGGGACAAGGAAAATCAATAGCTTAGGGAAAAGAACACAGACGCAGTCGAGGTTCCCCGAAAGCCACACCCTGTCTCATTTTTAACCGCGGCGCCGAATATTTGACCGGCCCTCGCTGGAATACCGCCGCAATCGCTCCATATTGACTGCCAGGCGTTAATGAGGCCGAAGCGCCAAGGAGAAGGTAGCTGCCATGTTTATGTCCCGGATTCGCATCTACGCTGCGTTGATCGCCGCCGCGTCGGCCGTGGCGCCCGTTCATGCGCAGGAGGCTCAACCCGCTGCAGAAACCGAAACCGGCGATATTGACCAGGCCATCGCCTTCGCCGAAGCGCTGACGGCGAACGCCACGGTCGCGCTCACGAATGAAGAGGCGAGCGAGGCTCAACAGCTTGAAGATTTCCGCGTCGTCCTTGGCGACGGCCTCGCGCTTGAAACGATCAGTAAGTTTATGTTGGGCGAGTCGCGCAAGACCATGACCGACGAACAGACTGCCCGTTACGAAGCGATCTTCCCGCCCTACATCACCAAGCTCTACGCCGAACAGTTCGACGAGATTGTCGGCAAGCCGCTGGAAGTTGTCGATGCGAAAGCCATCGGCGCGCGCGACGTTATCGTGCGCACGGAGTTCGAACGCGTGGACGCCTCGCCAATCATGGTCGACTGGCGCATCCGCAAACTGCGCTCCGGCGACCACAAGGCGATCGACATCATCGTCTCCGGCGTTTCGATCATGCTTGTGAAGCGCGAAGAGTTTTCGTCGTTTATCGCAACGAACGGCATTGACGCGCTATTGGATCGATTGGAGCAGGAAGCGTTAGCATAGCGAAGTCATCCGCCATTGATCTTGGATCAATTCCGGGATGACCTGTTTTAGCATCAGCTCTTTTGTTCAACCGCTAGGCTAGCGGCGTCAACTGCGCGTGACGATCGTGAAGGCGATGGCTTCACTATGCGCGGACGCCAGACGCCAAGCACCACATTGACCATCAATATCAACATGATCACCATGAGGCCCAACCACTCGCGTGCCAACAGCGCATCGAGAACATCTGGCGAGACCCCATCTTCGGCGATCCGTCGTGCGGCGCGCGCTGCATGACCCGCCTTTTCGCTAAGCATCGCCACAGCAGCAGCGGTCGCGGGAATGCCCAAAAACAGTTTGATCAAAACCCACCCCTTATCCAGAAACGGCGTATGCACGACCATTGAGAGCAAGCCGCTCAAAATCGCCGCCGCCACCGAAGGCAGCAACACGAAGTTGCAAATCACGGTTATGGAATCGCGGAGATCGGCATAGGCGGCGGGCGTGTCTTGCGGCGCGGCGACCAACAAAATCATGTAACAGGCGACGCCGCCGATCAGCCCGCAAGCGGCGATTGTATGAAGGATTTTTAGGATCTGTCGCGCGTTCATGCAGCAATGGTTGCGCTGACGCTGCGTCAGGTCAACCTAGCTCTTGCGTTCAAACGCGAAATCCGCGGCGCCAATGAAATAGGTGGCGGTCTGAACACGCTTATCTAGCAGTTGGAGGCAAAGCCGGGTGGGAGCTTCATACGCCCATACGGGCCTTTGATTCGGACAATTTGACTTAATGAATGTTTGATACTTAGTGCGGGTTACGCCTACTTCGCGCCCATATCAACAATAGCAGCAACGCTAATAAGTTCACGGCCAAGCCATAAAACCCTCGCTCTGGTCCGTAAACATCGAAATCCACAATACCTAAATCACCAGCTTCCGCACCGTAGCCAAATAAATTATAGGCAAGCCCGTTCCAAAGACCGTGGGCAACACTTGCAACAACAAGTGATCCAGAACCCATTCGTAACAACCCAAAGGCTAGGCTTATTAGCGTTGCATTGGAAAAATAGATTGGAAGCGCCGCCGGTGGAATCTGATAACTTGGATCGATGAATGGGATCGCCGCGTGCCATGCAACAAAACACACTGTCGTCCACAAGAGTATAGTCGGAGAGTTCCAGTTTGCTCTCTCAGCCACGCCCCACAGCGCACCCCGAAAAAAACCTTCCTCCGTGATGAGCACCGCAATGAATGTTGCGGCTGACATTATGGCGATACCTCTGAATAGAGCCTGCACCTCGATCGCTTCAAACAACACGACCTTTCCGTGCATAATCGCAAGAGCAACTAACACTATCATCGCTAAGGTGGGGTGCGCCAGCGCAAGAAGATAATCACTCATCTTGCCAATCCGCCAGCCGAACTCCGTATTCGACAGACGAAATGCAATCCAGAGTCCAACCCCAAAAATGGTTAGAACAAGAAGATAGGAAGCTGCTGCGGCGATAGGATTGATAGATTGAATGGATAGCTGGAGCACAGGGGCAATAACCGCCACTAATAGCCCAATGACAATTGTCACCTTCGTTACAGCGGTCATGCGGCTTCTTCCCGGCTATGTATTATTCTTTCACTTATTGTACGTGACAGCAGCGCTGCCTCGACGCTACGAACAACAGCCATTGCGTCCACGTCAATTTCGGTGAATATATCTGTATACATCTGTTCTAATGCGGCGATATGCTTTTCAAAAATAGAGCATTCACGCAGACCCGCTTTAGTGAGCTTTATAATCTTCCGTCTCTTGTCGGTCCGATCTGTGCTCACATGCACAAGTTTTCGTTTTTCAAGCCAGCCAATACGCTGCGTTGCCAGCTGATGTGAATATCGAAGTTGCTTCGATATGTCGGTAAGTGACAATGGCCCTTGATTGCGCAGCAGCCAAACAATGCTTGTCGTTGTCCCCTTTAAACTGCACCCCGCATCAATCAAGGATTCTTCAAGTTGCGTTGTAATCACGTCATGAAGTCGACGCACATACATGCCAAATGCGCCATGCTTTTCGAATGCTTCCATTCTAATGTTTGACAATTGCGCCTCGGCATTATTTAATTATCAAACATTTTGTACAATATTTTGTATAATGTCAATCCAAATCCGATTGCGTTTTCGGATCAGAATACCAGCTGACATTAATTCTGCTTGTTGATGAAGGCGAACGGTGTGAACTGATCAGCTAGCTGGAGCGGCGAAAGAACCGTTGCTGCGCCAGTCCTGACCGTGCGAGCTAACTCTTGAAGCAGCAATTTTTTGAAGCGGTCAGAGTTTTCTCGTGTCAACCTAACTCTTCCGTTCGAACACGAAATCAGCAGCGCCTTTGAGGGGTGCGGCAGAGTCGCCGAAGCGTTCGAGATGCGCTTTGCAGCGATCGACAAGTTCCGCCGCTTTGGATTTGGCGCCATCCATGCCGAGCAACTTGATGAACGTCGCCTTGTCCATTTCCGCGTCCTGCCCCGCCGGTTTCCCAAGCGTTTCCGCGTCCTGCGTTGCATCGAGAATGTCGTCCACAATCTGGAACGCGAGCCCCAGGTCTTCCGCATAGGCCGTTAGCGCCGCGAGATCGTCTTCACTCCCGCCGCCGACGATACCGCCGCCGAGCGCGGAGAACCGAATGAGCGCGCCGGTTTTCAGCCGCTGCAATTGCGTCACGCCCGCGAGATCGAAATCCTTTTCTTCCGCATAGATATCGATCATCTGTCCGCCAACCATGCCCTCCTTGCCGGAAGCGCGCGCAAGCTCCAACGCGATGCGGTAGCGCAGGGCGCCGTCGGGATGCGTTTCTTCCTCGGCGAGAATTTCAAAAGCCTGCGTCAACAGCGCGTCACCCGCTAGGATCGCCGTCGCATCGTCGAACTTCTTGTGGACGGAGGGCCGTCCGCGACGCAGGTCCGCATCGTCCATCGCCGGAAGGTCGTCATGGATAAGGCTGTAGCAATGGATCATTTCCACAGCGCAACCGACCCGCACCGAGCGCGTGCGGGGGCAGTCGAACATGTCCGCCGCGGCGATCGCCAGAAACGGGCGTAGGCGTTTGCCGCCATCAAGGGCGCCCCAGCGCATGGCGTCGGCGACGCGGCCCAGCGGCCCTGCTTGCGACGGCAAAAATCCATCGAGCGCCTCTTCGACGAGCGCTGCGGTTTCTTTGATTATCGATTGGAAGTCGTTCATGAACCCCTACACCCGCTCCCCCCGCGCAGGCGGAGGCTCAGAAAATGAAACACGACGGGCGAAACCCGGCTTATGCGTTGACTGAATCCGCGCTTTCGCGGGGATAAGCGCAGTTAGAACAGAGGCGTTAGAAAATCCACCCTCACCGACGCGCATGCGTCGCGAATCCTGTGCCGTCGCAGTCGTTGCACATGCGCGCAATCAGCCCGCGCTTACCGCGTCCGTCGCATGCATCGCAGAACTGCCTCGATGCGTCCTCCGATCCGAGGAACCGCTTCAGCATATCGGCCGGGGCGCCGCCGTCCGTATCTGGGGCTGTGTTGCTCGCAAAGCGCATCGCCGCTTCCATCTTCGCTGCGGGGAAAAGATCGGCGAAAGCGTGATCGCCACTGCTGATCCCGTGCAGGGTCACCGTTAAATCGCGCCGCCAGGCTTCGAGGATAAGAGAGAACTGCCCCTGATCATACGCGCCAGTCACCTGCACGCCGGCCATCAGGAAGAGATCGGCCCCCTCCATCGACGCAACGCTGATATGCAAGTTCCGGTTGACGCCCTGAATAACGCCCGCGTCTACGGGGAATCCGATAAATCGCGCCAGAAAGCCCAGTTCCGTCACCATGCCGGTGCCCGGCCCGGTCTGCATCATGGCGACGACAAAATTGACCCCATGGTCCTCTACGCCGAAGACCCGCAAGGGGCCGTCCTCGCCGATCTCATCAGCCGTATCATAGGCCGCTTTCAGTGCCGAAACGATCTTGGAAAGCGGCCAGGCCTGTTCGCCGCCGCTGAAAAATCTTTTGAACATTAATACCCCTGCCCTATATGCCCCCCGGCGACGCTAGCGAACCCGCAACGGAATGTGAACCCGGCTTATTTTGCACTGCAGCGCAAGACCCGCTATAGGATCGGTTTCGATAGGAATCGCAATGCTGACGGGCGCTGTCTTGTCTGCGCAGCAGTCGCATGGAATAAGGCTTTGGTCGAATTGAGGGCAATGAGAGGGGCGTTGGCATGACGGCGGCATCCGAACAATTGAAAGTGGTCCTGGCGCAGCCGCGCGGGTTTTGCGCCGGCGTCGAGCGGGCCATCGATATTGTCGAGCGTGCGCTCGAAAAATATGGCGCGCCCGTCTATGTGCGCCACGAGATCGTCCATAACAAATTTGTCGTTGAGACTCTGCGCGAGCGCGGCGCGATTTTCGTCGAGGAAGTCGATGAGATCCCCACCGGCGCCGTTACCGTTTTTTCCGCACACGGTGTTGCGAAGAAGGTTGAGGACGGCGCGCTCGTCCGCGAACTTGACGTGATCGACGCCACCTGTCCGCTTGTGACCAAAGTCCACAAGGAAGGACGCCGCTACGCCGCCAAAGGGTATGACATTGTTTTGATCGGCCATATCGGCCACCCGGAAGTCGAAGGCACGCTTGGCCAAATTCCGGGTACGGTGCATGTTCTCTCCGAAGTTGAAG
>JANQOV010000046.1 GCA_028285645.1 Hyphococcus sp. | reverse complement strand
TTTGTGTTGTCCGTCTCCCAGCGGATCAGCGCAAGCGCCGCGAATGATCGGCGCTAGGTCGGCGGGCCGCGCTATGGGACCTTCCAGGCTGATTTGCGCCGGCGCCCATGCGGGCGCCTTGTGGATCACGTCCTCCGCCAATGAGACGAGTTCAATCATCCGCGCATAGGATTCCCGCGCCGTATCACCGAAGGTGAAAAGCCCATGTTTTTCAAGGACAAGACCTTCCACATCCGGGTTGGCGTCGGAGATGGCGGCAGTGTCCTTCGCCAGCAAAAAGCCGGGCATCACGTAAGGCACAATGGCGATGCGGTCGCCGAAAACCTCCCTGCAAATGTCGGCGCCGTTTGGCTGATCCGACAGCGCAAGTATCGCCGTCGCATGAGAATGGTCGACAAATTTTTGGGGCAAAAATGCGTGCAAAAGCGTTTCGACTGATGGATTTGGCGATGCAGGATCCAGCAGATTGAGCCGCAGGAATGTCACCATGTCCTCGTCGGATAACGCATTGCGCGTGCGCATTTCCCGCAACGGTTCGAGCAACAGCGCCGGCAAGCCAGGAGCCTCGATGGTCGCCAGATCCCAGCCGCTGCCCTTGACGCAAATCACGTCGCGCTGGTGACCAAGGAAGTCCGGCAAGGTTGTTTTCACTGACGTGTTGCCGCCGCCGTGAATGACTAGATCCGGCTCGACGCCGATCAGACGGCTGGTGTAAACTCGCAGCGCTACATCCTCCGGCACGCCACGGGTTTTATGATCAGCAATAATGGATTCGGCGTCAGTGTCGGACCAGTGGTTTTTCATGTTAAGAGTCTACGTGCGGCAAAGGAAAAAATAATCAAGCTATTCAGCGGGATGAATAGAGCATTGCGCATACAACGCCAACAAAATTCACGCTACTACGCCTACCAGAGCTTCCAAGGCGCGTCGCCTTTTGTCCAAAGATTTTCGAGTTCTGTGTAATCACGCAGCGTATCCATAGGCTGCCAGAAACCGTCATGGCGAAAGGCTTTAAGCTCCCCATCTTTAGCAAGGTTGCGTAGTGGTTCTTGTTCCCAGATCAGTTCGTCGCCGCCTTTGAGATAAGACTCAACACGCGGCGACAAAACAAAAAACCCGCCATTAATCAGACCGCCGTCGCCGGCCGGTTTCTCAACGAATTGTTGAACCTCATCGAGCGCCGCTGGGTTGAAATCGAGCGATCCAAAGCGCCCGGGCGGCGTGACCGCTGTCAGTGTGGCGACCTTTCCGTGAGCCTTGTGAAAGTCGATGAGCGCCCGGATATCAACATTGGCGACGCCGTCGCCATAGGTCAGGCAAAATATTTCCTCGTCCTTCACGTAAGGCAAGATTTTACGCAGGCGCGCACCGGTCATAGCGTTTTCACCGGTGTCAACCAGCGTTACCTTCCAGTCCTCCGTGTTGTCACGGTGGATCTCGGTTTCGCCCGTTTTCATGTTGAACGTCACGTCTGACTGATGCAGCGCATAGTTCAGGAAATACTCCTTGATGACATAACCCTTGTAACCAAGGCAGATGACAAATTCATCGACGCCGAAGTGGTTATAGATTTTCATGATGTGCCAGAGGATCGGTTTGCCGCCGATTTCGACCATAGGCTTCGGCTTGGCCTGGGTCTCCTCAGACAACCGCGTGCCAAACCCGCCTGCTAGTATCACTGCTTTCATTTGCTCTGGCTCCCGGTGTTCTTTTTCATGGCGCTACGCGTCCCGCAACGCCTGACGGTATTCCTGCAGTTGCTGAGCAAGCGCTGTTATGGCTTTTGCCGGCTCATCATAATAATCCGCATACCACTCAGACGTCCGGCGCACGGTTTCTCTCGTGGACCAGGGCGACTGAAAGCCAAGGCGCCCGGCAGCCTTGCTAATGTCGAGCTTTAAAATCGATGCTTCGTGAAAATCGGCGTTTTCAACCAACACTTTTGGCCCATTCGAAAACTCGCTCAGGATCGAAACTAATTCTTGAACGCTCACCGGCGTGGCGTCAGAGGGACCGATGTTCCAGCTTTCTGATCCAGCTTCTTCAGCTTCGCCTGACAATAGATACGAAGCGATCGCCAAATAGCCATGACAGGCGGAAAGAACATGCTGCCAGGGCCGGATGGCGTTTGGATTGCGCAGAACAAGGTCCTCGCCGCCCGCAACCGCCCTATAATAGTCCGGCACGATGCGGTCCTCAGACCAATCGCCGCCTCCGATGATATTGCCGCCGCGGGCCGACGCGATCTTTAGGCCATTGCCCAAGCCCGCCATGGTTTCCTGATAACAGCGTGTCACGAGTTCTGCGCAAGCCTTCGAAGCGCTATAGGGGTCCTTACCGCCGAGCCGGTCGGTTTCACGATATGGGTGCGGCCATTCCTGGTTCTCATACACTTTGTCGGTCGTGACGCAGACAAATGCTTTGACGCCGTCAATGCTGCGCGCGGCCTCAAGAACACTCGCCGTGCCCAAGGCATTGGTAGCGAAGGCCTCAAGGGGGTTGCGATAAGATCGGCGCACTAAGGGTTGCGCCGCCAGATGAAAAACAATTGCCGGCTGCGCCGCTTTCATCGCAGCTCTCAATTTCTCATGCTCGTTGATATCGGCTATGTCGCTCCGCGAAAAACGTTGGGGGCGGTCAAGAAGTGTGAATAGATTGGGATCGGTTTCCGGCGCCAGCGCATAGCCCGCCACCGAGCAATCAATCGCACGCAACCATTCGACGAGCCAACCGCCGGTAAACCCCGTATGCCCGGTGACAAACACGTTCTGGCCCTGCAAGGGGCGCTCGAAATTAACCAAACCGTCTTTCATTGTGCGGTTCCAAATACCCTCTACAGGGCTTGCCGTCCTTGGCCCCCGATCGATTTGCCGGTATTAGAGCCCGACGACAAGACGAGCGACAAGGCCCGGCGCCAGCGCGACAGCGCCTTCTTACGCCGTCGATGCGAATTTCGCGCCATCAAAAAGCGCTGAACTGCATATTTCTAGCAGATTTGGCCTTGATTTTGCGCAATGGCAAACCACAAAAAGCCGCAGCATAATAGGGTTGAGTTGGCGATATTGGTTTGTAAGTCGGCATTGCGCCGACACAGCGTTGTGGGGATGGACGGGTAATGATTCACGATTTGCGTTTCGACAGCGGTGAGGGCCTCAATCGCGAAGGCCTGATCGATCGCGTGCTTGCGGGGGAAGTGTTCGTTTTCCGGGACGCGCTGCAGCATTTTGGTCTGTTCGAGTTGATCAAAAAAGCGAGCCTTGACGGTATTCGCGCAAGCCTTGGCGAAGAAGCGGCAAGACGAGCGGAAGAAGAAGGCTTTGAACACATCCATGAATGGACGGATGTCGCCGACATTCCAACGCTTACAGATGCTGTTTACGACACGGTCCGGCCAACAGCGCTCGATGTTTTACAGAAATTTGTTAGCGGCGCCTTTCCCGATGCGGAAATACTGCATTACGAAGAAACGCCGAATGTTCGCTTTCATATTCCCTATGATCTTGCCAAACCCGCCCGCGCAAGCTTTGAAAAATTTACCAAGGCGCACGGCGAAGGTAAGATTGCGGCTCATGGACCGCATCGAGATTCTTGGCTTGATTGCCCGTCCAACGGCGTCAATCTGTGGTTCGCCATCGGTCCGGTCCGTCACGGCAACGGCCTGACCATTTTCCAGGAAGATTACGACCGCGACTTTAAATACAAGCGGTCGGGCGATATTGCCGACGGCGAAAAACTTCACAAAGCGACCACATTCGATCTCGATCCCGGCGACGTTATTGTGTTCCACACGGATCATATGCACGGATCGGAACTCAACCGGATCGACGAAACTCGTTTTGTGATTTCTTATCGCATGACGTTTGGCAAGCCGCACTTTCCCAACCTGCATTACCACACATACACCCATGCGGGCCTTGCCGCATCGTCTTTAAAGGCTTTTGCGACCTTTCCTGCGCGCATGCAGGCGAGTTACCTTCGCAGCTTTCCTCAGCGTATCGCAGAGAAACTTTCGCCGCCGACCGGTCCTGACCAACCGGCGCGCGAACCGGAAATGCTCGGCGTTCGCGATGGCGACAAAATTCGCGTACCGCTGGCGAGCGTACCCGTCGGCGCCGTCCGCGGGGTTGATGAAAGACTATGCGTCGCGCGATTGTCTGAGACCGAGTGCGTAGCACTCAGCCGCCGCTGCCCCCATAAAGGGGGCGATTTAAGCAATGGCTGGGTCGATGGCCGCAATGTGGTTTGCGCTTGGCACAATCTGCCCTTCGATGCGGATACAGGTCAATCGCCCTGCAAATCACTGAGGGCGCTAAAGCGAATTCCGTGCGTTATCGACGGCGAAGACATTTTCATCCCTGCTGACGCCGTGGAGCAAGTGACAACAGGGCCAGAGCCAGCAGACGCTAACGTTTGACGACTTTATAGACGTCATTTTCGTAAATCACTGGGCCGTCAAAGGACGTTTCGCTGTAAAGCACGGCATAGTTAGCGCCATATATCACCATAACCGCACGCAATTGTTTCGGCGTGAAGCTCGCATAGTTCTTTCTCTTCGCAGCCAGCGCTTGAAAGCTCGTTCCGTCAACCACGCCATAGACCGCGGTCATGCGGGTCTTCCATTCACGCATGGCAAGGCCGTCAAACGGTATGCTTGTGAAATCAACGACGATGGCGCGCTCGGCTAGTAATCGAAACGCCTCGAAATCCGGCGGCGTCATCCATACTTCGCCTTCAGGCGTATTGTCCCTCACCCATCGAGCGATGTTTGCGTCAGGCGTATCCAGATCGTTCCAAGTAAAAGTTGGTCTGAAGGCCTTGAGACTTACCCAGCCTGCCTCCTTGTTGACGATGGCGAAGCCAATCAATCCGAAGACAACGGTTGCTGCTGCTGCAACACCAAGCTTGCGGTTCAGAAATGAACCAAAGACAAGGTATAGGCAGACGAATGCTGTGGCCGCCCTCACTAAATCGGTGTAGGCGTTAAACTTTGTAGCGAGCAGAACTGAAAGCAACACCACACCGGAAATCACGCTCACTGCAAGAATCCCACGAAAGCTGAAGAACGACATCAGCGCTTTCGCGGCTAGGCAAAACACCAGTACAAAGGGCTGCGCATCTGAAGGCGTAGCAATGATCAACGCCGCAAATAACGGCCCGGCGACTCCCTCCTCGCGCATCCAGAGCGCCGCTTGCCAGCCAATGAAAAAAAACCCGACCCACTTGACGATATATAACAATCTGAAAGTCTGCCCCGACGTCCAGAGCGCGCTGTCAAAAACCTCCACCAGAATTAGCGTGAGCGCGCACAAAGTGAGGACAATTAAACCGGCGGCGACTAACGCGATGACGGCGCGCGACACCCTGCTGCGCATGGTATATTTAAATATGACCGCCGCAACGCCTGCACAAAACGCCAGCCCCGCCAGATAATGCGATAATGGAAACACGGAAGGCAGGTAATGATGCGGCGCTCGGAACTTGAATAGTATTTCGGCTGGCTCTTCGATGGGAATGCCTTCCGAAGGCGAAGCCAGCGAAGGAACGCCCCAGGTGATGAATACGAGCGCTAAGAAAAACAATCCAGCGCATATCTGAACGGTAAGTTCGCGCCACAGTTTTACGCCGCTTGGCGGACTAAAGATTGTTGCAAAAAAATAGGCGCCAAACGCAATGACACCGGTTTGCAATCCGATCAGCGGATGGAACAATGTCGCGGTTGAAAATGTCAACGCAGCAAGTGCTCGTCGCCGAGAAAACAAAAAGTAAAAGCCGAAAAAACACAACGGGATCGCGATGCTCGCTGGCTGAAAGCTATCAAACCGAATGTTGCTCGCTAGGCTCAACGAAAAACTGCTATTTGCGATCGCAAGTGCCGCTGCAGCAGCAGCCGCGAGTTGATCGACACGCAGAAATTTTCGGGCAACGAGATACGTCGCCGCCGCCGTTCCAGAATTACACAATAGCGTCAGCAAAAAGATGAGCACATGCAGCGGAACAAAATTCGCAAGCGCCGCCATCATCGCCGAATAGTAGAATCGCGGGCCAAATTGAGATGCGCTGTCGATATAGAAATCACCGGTTGCGAAATCTGCATTGCGCATGCGCTCAATGATGGAAAACTGCTCAACCTGATTGCCGACGCCAAATTGAAACCCCAATACCGGGATCAGCGCGATGAGCCCTAAAAGCATCGCGATCTGACTGTTCGGTAAGGCCGCCCTGGCCTCCTGAGGAGTTTTCTGGTTCACCTTCACACTCGGTCTTTTGTCGGCGCATGGGATAGAGTAAGTCCAAAATGAAGGCAAAGCCCTTTGTCGCTTTGCGGAGAGATTGATTTGAACACGTTGCTTCTTGTCAGCGGCGGAAACGGTTTCATCGGGCGCGCTGTCTTATCGCAGGCAAAACAATCTGCGGATGTAGACGCGGTGGCGCTGCCCCGTGAGGGCGCACCCGCCGCTGTTGCAAAAGTGCGAGAAGCAAATCCGGGACGGCGGATTGCTCTCGTTAACCTTGCTTGGCCTTCCTTACGCCGCTATTCCGCCGAGGGCGCTGGCGGCGACGACGCAACGGATGAATGGCCAGCCTTTCGAGATTACGCGCGCGCGCTCGCTCGCGCCGCCGCTGAAAATGACGTCCGCTTCTTTCAAGTGGGCAGCGGACTTGAACGCTACGCGCTGGCCGATCCGCCGGAGATCGGCGAGCCGTATCAAACCTACGCCCGCCGCAAGGAGGAGATCTGGCGCCTTGTGTCGGCGGCATCCGAAATCAATGCCTGGCGCTTACGGGTACATTTTGTCTTTGGCCCCGGTGAAGCGCCTGGCCGCATCGTGCCGGCAGCGATTGCCGCGTGCCAAAGCGGCGAGGCATTCCCAATTGGGGCCTTGGAACGACGCCGTTGCTGGCTCTATGTGGATGATCTTGCGAGCGGTCTGATTGCAGCGGCGATTTCTGACAGACCAGAGAACTGGGACATTTGCGGGCGCACAGCAATTTCGTTCGCCGAGCTGTGCGCGCTCATCGAACAGGCGGTTTCGGCACCCCTTAACACGACGGAAATCACCGGCAAAATCGCTGACGCGTCATGCCTGCTGATCGAACCGGAACATCCAGCGCCATTTCTATCTCCAGACGCCGGCGCGCCGGAGTCCCTTGGAAAACGGTTAACAGAGTACGCTGATTTTTTAACCACATCAGCAGTATGACGCGTTATGAAGGAGCAGCGGCTTGAAGCGCCGCTGCAATTTTTTATGGATCGATCAGTGGGCGAAACGGGAAACCATGAGGCGCAGGCAATCACAGGTTGCCGACTGTGCGGCGGCCCTTTGGGCTCTGTCGCACTTTCGCTGGGTGACCAGCCGATCTCAAACCGCCTGCCCCGGACCCGCGAAGAAGCGCACGGATTACCGCGCTATCCGCTTGACGTTGCGATTTGCCAGAATTGCGGTCTCGCGCAACTCGCGCATCATCTTGATGCGGACCAACATTTCCACGATGATTACACCTATCTTGCGAGCGCTTCTTCAACTTGGCATGACCATTGCGCGCGCTATGCAGAGAGGTTTGCTGACGACTATCACGTTAAGCCTGGCGAATTGATTGTCGAAGTCGGGTCCAATGACGGCGCCATGCTCAAGGCGCTACAAGCGCACGATCATCGCGTGCTTGGCGTTGAGCCTGCTGGCAACATCGCAGATATCGCCAACCAAGCTGGCGTCCCCACGATAAACGCATTTTTTAACGCCGAAACCGCAGCGGCAATCATGGCAAAGCACGGCCCCGCTAAATGCATCATCGGAAACAAGGCGCTGGCCCACGTTCCCGATACCCATGACTTTCTTATCGCCGCACGGGATCTCCTCGCCGAGGATGGTTTTTTCAGTTTCGAGTTTCCTCACTACGTCAACATTCTCGAAAAGAGGTATTTCGATACTGTCTATCACGAACATTACACATATCTCGGCGTCGATCCGTTAGAAGCATGGGCGCGGCGGAACGGCATGGCCATCGTCGACATCGAACATCAGCCAACCCAGGGCGGCAGCCTGCGCGTTCTCATACGTCGCGCGAACCGGGAGACGCCGACACCACAAATCGTCACGAAGATTATCGCTGAAGAACAAGCGGTGGGCGGCAACGAAGCGTGGATTGCACTTGGCGATTGGTTGCAGACATGGAGAGAGGAATTCCGCGCGATGATCGCCGCACAACGAGCTGCAGGGCGCAAAGTTGCAGGATACGCCGCCGCGTCCAAAGCGACCGTACTCCTGAACACGCTTGGCCTTACCAATGGCGATGTTGGCTATTGCTGTGATGCAAGCCCCATCAAACAAGGTCGCCTCATTCCGGGCGCAGATATCGACATTCGGCCGCCGGAAGCGCTGAAATCCGATCCGCCGGATGTTATTATTGTGTTCGCTTGGAATATTTTTGACGAAATTGCGAACGTGCTACGATCGATCATTGAAAAACCTGTGGATGTGATCTGTCCCCTGCCGGAGATCAAAATATTGCGGCTTGCGCCGGGATCAAGCCAATGAAAAAGCTCATCTCTATCGTTTCGCCGGTTTACAATGAAAGCGCCGGGCTCGAAAAATATTACGAGGAGATGACGACTGCTTTGGACGGCGAGGCTTTTGCGCCCTATGATATCGAAATCATTCTGGTCGATAACGCTTCAACCGACGATACGGCTCATTATCTGGAAAATATTGCCGCAAAGGATAAGCGGTTCAAAGTCGTATTCAACGCCCGCAATGTCGGCCTGTTTCTGTCATCCTATAACGCCCTCTCCTACACTAAGGGAGATGTGGTCTTTTTGATGGTGGCGTCGGATCTGCAGGACCCAATCGACATCATGGAAGATATGCTGAAGAAGTGGGAAGAAGGCTATCTGGTTGTTGCAGGAAGACGCGCGCAACGACAGGAATCCGCATTGCTGAGAGGAATGCGCGCGCAGTTTTACAATCTCATTTCGCGCATCGCTGATCAACGCATGGAACCGGGCGTTGGCGAATATCAGTTAGCCGATCGCCAGGTGGTTGACGAACTACTCAGCATACCCGATGCGTCACCCTATCTCCGCGGCGTGCTCGCAGAACTGGGATATAAGCCTTACATTATCGACTATGAGTGGAAAGCGCGGGAGTGGGGAAAATCAAACTTCAGCATGACAAAGCTGTTCCGCACCGCCTATGACATGATCTTTTCGTTTTCGCGCTTACCGTTGCGAGTGATCATGGTGTTCGGCTTTATCATTGCAGGCCTTAGTGTTTTATTCGGCATCGGCGTTGTTATTTTATACCTGCTTGAAGGGCCGACTGCCGGCCGCGGCATTATGACAATCATTGTAGCCCTGTTTTTCTTTTCCGGGGTCAACGCAGTTTTTATGGGCATTATCGGCGAATATGTCGGAAGGATATACAAACAGACCCGTTATGGGCGTCGCGTTGCTGTTCAGCGCCTTCTCAATTTTGATGCTGAAACACGGAAACGCGCAATAACGCCAAGAGCACATTCCGAGCAATAAAGCGGTTTAACGCCGCGCCTCTTCTTCGCTGACGTCGCGCCCAAGCTTGCCGCCCTGCCCGAGTTGATAGCGGCGCCCGATAAACATCGGCGAAATCACGCCGCCCCGTCGTTTGCCATCCATCAAGACCACGCCCACAATGTGAGTGACGATGAGGAACAGGATGAAATACGCCGTATAAAGATGTATCTCTACGGATATGATCTTAAGCGGTCTGAGATTTGCCCATTTTTCATCATCTATACCGTCGCTCGAGCCGACGCGGATTGTAGATGGATCAACGCCTTCTGCAGCGACATAGCTCTGGACCATTGGCCCCACCGGCCAGTGATAAAGATCAAAGCCGGCGCGGATGAGGCCCGTGATCGCCATGACCAGCAAGGCGACGAACATCGCGCTGATCATGACGCGGTTAAGAAACAAGGCTGCGAAAGAGCGGTTCGGTTTAAGGCGAATGACGCGCCCTGCTTCGCGGAAGAACTGCGCGAAATGCGTTCCTGCGGGCAAGACGTTTTTCCAGCGAGCGTTGGCGGAACCTGTAAAGCCCCAGATTAGCCGCACAATGAGGCCGGAAATAACGACATACCCGATCAATACATGCAGCGTCATGATGGCGTATTTCACTGCGTCACCGGGCATCCCCAATTCTTCTTTGAAGTAAAACAAAAAGCCAGTGAACACCGAACCGGTGATCGCAATCACCTGAAGCCAGTGCAACGTCCGCACAACGCCATCCCAGATAAGAACGCCCTGACGAGTTTGGTGGCGCTCCGGCGTTGGCTGCGCCTGTTGTTCTATTTCTTCGTTCATCGATCCCGCACTTCACTAAGAGGCTGAGTGTTAGCCTTTGTTCCAATCAGCGATTCGAGCCGCAAATCAGATGGTTTAATCAGTCATTAGTTTTACGGCCAAGGGGGTCGGCGCCTTTGGCGACAGATAGTGATTGCAGCGCAGGAAAAAACTTCGGGTCGAGCGCTGCACCCACCAACATAACAGCGCCGGCGACGATCGCTGCAATCAGCGCTGGTGGTTGCCACAGGACAATCACAGCCAAGGCGATGATCCCAGCAACCGCTGCAGGTAAGGCTGGCAATAGCGTCGTCCGAACTGGCAGGTCACGCGCCCTCCAAAGGGCGACCAGCCAGATCGCTGCTTGCGCGGCAACGACCGCGATCGCTGCGCCGACATCCCCGTAGGCTGGCGTCAAGGCAAAACACCCGCCGATGGCCACCGCCGCACCGACGATTTGAGCCGCCAGAACGGAAGATTGCCGGTGCGCCGCCACCAGCAGCCAACGCACATTGCCGGATATCACCTCGAATATGCCCATCCAGACCAGCGTTTTGAAAACAACGCCGGCCGGCGCAAAAGCGCTGCCGAACACAATGGCCATGATGAGATCGCCAAGAGTCCAAAGGCCGATGGCCGCAGTCACGCCGACCCAGGCTGTGATTTTGGTGGATGCGTTCAAAACCCGTTGCAGCGCCGCCTCGTCCTGATGAAGCAGCCGTGAAAACAGCGGATAGATAT
>JANQOV010000033.1 GCA_028285645.1 Hyphococcus sp. | reverse complement strand
CGCTTCCGACTTCGGCGGGAAAAATTCAAAAGATAAGTGTAAGTCTGACACGGGGTGCGCGTTCCTGTTCAGGCGGCTTTGGTTTGCTTTTTGTGTTTGCGGCCGATATCCGGCGCCGCACACAGCCAGATCTTCACAGTTAGTTTTTCCTGTTCCCGTGACGCGGGGGACAAGGTCTCCGTCTGTAAAAGTCTAAGACCGCACGCCTCGCACCAGACTTTCACTTCTTCATCGGAAAAGCCGAGCCGTCGATGCGCATGCTCCTCGCGCAAGAACTCAAGCTCATGGGGCGCAAAATCAGAAATGATCAAGCGGCCGCCGGGCGCCAAGAGCCTTGCGGCCTCAGCGATCGCGGCGCCGGGATCAGCAAGGAAGTGCAGAACCTGATGCAGACACGCAACGTCAGCCATCTCAGCTTCAAGCGGCAATGAAAACAAGTCGCCGTGGCGCATCTGCGCATGGGTAATGTTCGCTTTTTCGAGATTGTCCCGGGCAAGCGCCAACATCTCATGGGAGAGGTCAAACCCGACACCGGTCTCATACCGGTCTGCAAAAATTTCCAACATGCGTCCGGTGCCGGAGCCAAGGTCGACAAACGTTTTTACACGCGCCTCGCCAAACATCTCGCGCATGCGCGCCTCAATATCAGACTCCGGCAAATGCAGCCGGCGGATGGCGTCCCAGTCAGCGGCGTTTTCACGGAAATAGGCGGCGGCCTGGGTGGCGCGCGCTTCGCGGCTTTGGGCGAACCGTTCCGCATCCCGCGCGATAATCCGGTCCGATGCGGCGGCAAGGTCGTCGACGGCGCTCATGATGGCGCTTAAGCCCCCGCCGTCCTCCCGCCCTGAGGCAAGCCGGTAAAACATCCAAGCGCCTTCGCGGTAACGCTCCACCAGGCCAGCATCCGCAAGGATTTTCAAATGGCGGCTCACCCGCGGCTGGCTCTGGCCCAAAATCGCGGTGATCTCCGACACGGTAAGCTCCCCCCGCGCCAGCAAGACCATAATCCGCAGCCGGGTTTCCTCGCCGATCGCGCGGAAAACATTGAGCGTGACGTCAAGGGACATGAACGTGACCGTTACGACTGAATCGGAAAAAACATATAAAGATATCTTTATATGTTTGCAACAGGATTGGGTATCCGCGCCCACAAGTTGGGGCTTTTGACCTTGTTTTTGGCCTGCCGCCTTCCGACTTCATCCGCAAACTTGATTGTGCAAGAGGGCTGAAACCCTGTATTCGGTGATAAGCGCGCACGGCAGTCTGCGTTTGAGGGGAAAATTTTACGATGTTCGGAAACCGCCCATTCTTGAAAACGATCCTGGCCTTTGCGGCGACATCGTTCGCTTGCCTTGCGCCCGCCGCCGCGCAAATGACAGACACTGGCGATCCAGAAGATTTTGCAACAAATATCGAAGCAACGCCGCCGCCCCTGACCAATCCGGATATTGATCCCTGGGAAAACTTCAATCGGCGGATGTTCTCCATAAACAACACGCTTGACGACACGATTTTAGTGCCCGCCGCCAAGGCCTATCGCGCGGTCACCCACAAAAAACAACGCAAGGGCATTCGCAATCTCCTAGCCAATGCGAGAACGCCGGTGATCTTCGTGAATGATCTGTTGCAGGGCGACGTGGACCGCGCAGGAAACACCGCCAAGCGGTTTTTCATCAATACAACGATCGGCTTTGGCGGCATGGGCGATCCCGCAGAACGCATGGGTATCCCTCAGCATTCGGAGGATTTCGGTCAGACGCTGGCGGTCTGGGGCGTGGATTCCGGACCTTATCTTGTTCTGCCTTTTTTTGGCCCGAGTACAGTGCGAGACGGATTTGGCGCAGCGGTGGATGTCGGTATCGATCCTGTGTTTTGGGTGCGCACCGATGCAGCGCAGATCACGCGATTTTCGCGCGCCGGCGCGACCGTGATCACCGCACGCGAGCCGTTGCTTGAACCGATAGAGGAGATTCAGGAAAAATCCCTTGATTACTATGCATCATTCCGCAGCTTTTATCTTCAGGCGCGCAAGCGCGAAATCAATAATGGGCGTACAGACTATGAAGACTTGCCCGACATCGGCGACTTCGAAGAGTTCGACGACATCGAATAACAAGCTTTTTCAAACAGCTATTGTCAATCAAAGGAGATTTGGCGGTATGCGTATTTTTTCATTCGTCGCCGCGCTTTTTGCAATGTTCGCCCTCGCCCCTGCTTACGCCGATGAAGCAGCGGAGGCGTTCGTTCAGGCGGTCCTCGACGAAGCGGAACCAGCGTTCAACCTCACTGACGAAGATGCGCGGCTGGAAGCAATCACAGCGCTGGTCGATAAATATGTCGACATGCGAAAAGTTGGCTTCTTCACGCTCGGTCAATATGCGCGGCGCATGTCAGACGAACAAAAGGCTGCTTATTTTCCGCTGTTTCGCAAATACGCAACCCTCATCTATCGCGACGCACTTTCTGAATATTCCGGCGAACGTCTTGTGGTCACAAACTCAATCGATCGCTCCGAACGCGACATTATTGTCAACTCCGAAGTCGCCGGCGCGCAACCTGGTCAACAATTTGCGAATCTTGTCGTACATTGGCGCGTTTACCGCAGCCGCGACGGCGCCATGAGCGTTGTCGACGCCGGCGCCAACGATATTTGGCTCGCAATTGAACAGCGCAGCCAGTTCACCTCCATCATCGCCAATAATGGCGGCGGCGCGGCGGGCATCGATGCGCTGATTGCGCAGTTACGCAAGCAGGTCGGCGAGTAGACCGCCAACCGCTTCCGCCGCTTTCGTTATGGTCAACCGCCGGACTGGCCGGCAGTTGCCGACGAAGTGCTTTTCGAGCTAGTTTCGTTCGATAACGACTGCCATCGGAAATCCCCAAAATGTTTTTGCTAATCCCCGACTTGCTGAATGAAAAGGAGCTGGCTGCCTTTCAGCAATTAGCCGCGCAAGGAACATTCCAAGACGGCGGCGCGACAACCGATGGCATGCCGGACGGCCACAAACGCAATCTTCAATTTGTGCCGCAAGGCGCCAACAGTGATAACGTCATGAAAGTGTTGAGCGGCGCGTTGACGCGATCAACGATCGCAAGAGACAACGCGTTGATAAAACGCATCATGCCGCCAATCATCTCAAAGTATCAAAGCGGCATGGAATACAAGTCTCACTTGGACACGCCGTTCATGCACAACAAGGGCGCTGTCAGAACGGACCTTTCCATGACGTTGTTCTTATCCGATCCGGAAAGCTATGAGGGCGGCGCGCTCATTTTGGAAACAGAATTCGGCGATCACAAAATCAAACCAGAAGCCGGCGCAGCGGCGATCTATTCAACGCGCCTTTATCACCGTGTTGAGCCGGTAACACGCGGCGAGCGCATTGCGGTCGTCACATGGATGCAAAGCCACGTCGCCGACCCTGCGAAACGCAAGGTGATCGGCGCGCTTTGGCAAGTTTATGACGATATGGTCGGCGCTAAAGGCGAAGAAAGCCCGGAAGCGGCAAGAGCGCTACACGCGGTCACCGAACTCGTGCATATGTGGGCTGAAGGCTAGCAGTCCTAATGGCGCGACTGCAGAGAGCGCCGACCGCCTGAATGCAAGACAATCTTTAAGACGAATAGAATTCGACGACGAGGTTGGGTTCCATGGTGCAAGGATAGGGAACGTCGGCAAATTCCGGCACGCGCAGATAAGTCGCTGTCATCTTCTTTGGATCGACATCAACATAATCTGGAATATCGCGTTCAGGGCTTTGCAGCGCTTCGAGCACCAGTGCCATGTTTTTGGATTTGTCCTTGATCTCGACAACGTCGCCGGGGCGAAGGCGCGCCGACGGGATATTGGTGCGCACGCCGTTTACTTTGACATGGCCGTGATTGACGAATTGTCGCGCGGCGAATACGGTCGGCGCAAACTTCGCGCGATAGACAATCGCGTCGAGGCGGCTTTCCAAAAGGCCGATCAACAGCTCAGCCGTGTTGCCGCGCATCTTGTCAGCTTCGGTGTAAATCCGTGAAAACTGCTTTTCAGTGATGTTGCCGTAATGGCCTTTGAGCTTTTGCTTCGCCATCAACTGCAGACCGAAATCCGACAGCTTTCCCTTACGGCGTTGGCCATGCATGCCGGGACCGTAGTCGCGCTTGTTGATGGGAGATTTTGGCCGGCCCCAGACATTTTCGCCGACCCGGCGGTCAAGCTTGTGCTTGGCGCGAATGCGCTTTGACATTTCGTCCTCGTTTCTTGGCGCGGCCCGGCCCCGGAGCCTATTCTCCGGCGCAATCTCAACGGCGGTTCACGCGCCATCCGTCGTAAAGCCGGGGGATATAGGCGGGCAAGGACTTGATGTCAAACCGGGCTGCGTTCAGGCGCCGCCTCCGGCTGCGGGACGATGGACGCATCCGCAGGCATCAGCTTGTATTCGTCAAGACGGGGCGTGTTCATCTCGCGCAAATAAGCCCGCACCGAATTGGGGTAGAGCGTATAATTGCGGCCATGCTCGTCCACATACCAGGCGCCGCAATCCGCCGCCCAGACCCGTTTTTGCAGCTTATTTTGAATTTGCCGGTCATAGGCTTTCGCTGCATTCGCGTCTGGTTCGATCGCCATGGCGCCGCTCGCGGCCGCCGCCCTCACGAGCTTGATGACGTAATCCACCTGCGCTTCGATCATCAAAATCACCGAATTGTGCCCAAGGCCGGAATTGGGACCCAGCAGCATGAAGAAGTTGGGAAAACCCGGCGCCGCCACCGTGCGATGGGCGGCGATTTCGTCTTTCCATTTCTCCTTCAGGGAAAGCCCAGAGGGCCCAACCACGCTGATCGACTCAAGGATGTCGAACGGTTTAAAGCCGGTCGCGTAGATCAGAACGTCAACCGCACGCTCCTTGCCGTCTTTTGTGCGCACGCCGCGCGCCGCAATCGCTTCGATCGGTTCGGTGACGAGATCGACATTGTCGCGCTGCAGCGCCGGCAGGTAATCGTCCGAGATCAAAATACGCTTGCAGCCGACAGGATAGTCAGGCGTCAGTTTGGCGCGCAGCACCGAATCCTCGACCTGCTGTTCCATGTGACGGACGAACGCCTTGCGGATGAACCGTTTGACGTAGTTGTCTTTCGCCTTAAACGCGCCAAAGCGCCATTCCAGAAGCGAGAAATAAAACCCCCGATAAGCGCGCGCGATGAACGGAAATCTGGCGAATAGTTTCTTCGCCCAGTTGGGATATTCATAACTCTCCCGCCGCATGATCCAATTTGGCGTGCGCTGATAGACATCAAGATGAGCGACGATTGGCGCAATTTCCGGGACTACCTGCACGGCGCTCGCGGCTGATCCGATGATGGCGACGCGCTTGTTTGAAAGATCAACGTCATGGCGCCATTTCGCCGTGTGAAAACTCGGGCCAGCGAATTCTTCCTGCCCCGGAATATCCGGCATATTGGGTTCATGCAGTCCGCCAAGGCCGCTGATCACAAAATCTGCTCTGGCGGATGAACCATCTGCAAAATCAATGCGCCACTTATCGCCCTCATGGATGGCGGCGGTGATTTGCTTGCCGAACTCAATCGATCGATAAAGGTCATAGCGCTCAGCGCAGGCCTTCATGTAATCCCAGATTTCCTCGCCGGGCGAAAAGCGCTTCGTCCAGTTTGGATTCGGCGCAAAGGAAAACGAATAAAGATGGGACGGCACATCGCAGGCGACGCCGGGATAGGTATTTTCCCGCCAGGTGCCGCCGACCTCGTCCGCCTTTTCATAGATCGTAAAATCATCGAACTCCGCCTCGCGCAGCTTGATCGCCATGCAAAGGCCGGAAAAGCCGGTGCCGAGGATTGCAAAGGAGAGCTTGCGAGATTGAGGCGAATGATCCGGATCAAAAGGCATGAGGTTGATTTACGCCTAATCTGTCCTGGCCGCCAGCTTGTTTGGCGCCTGTCCGCGCGCGCTCCCGGCGGCGCTAGGAACGGATCGAAAAGGGCGTGAAATCAGTTTCCCTGTCATAAACGTCGACGCCTTCAGCGCGTTTGAGCACTCCAACGACTTTGTAGGTAACCGGCGTCAGCATCGCTTCCCAGACGACTTTCAGGAGATAATTGGTGATCAGCACGGTGATTACCTGTTCGACTGTCCAAACGCCCAAGAACGCAATTGGGTAAAACAACAGGCTGTCAACGCCCTGCCCGACCACTGTCGATCCAATGGTGCGCTGATAAAGGTGCTTGCCGCCCGACCAGACTTTCATGCGCGCCATTACAAAGGCGTTCGAAAGCTCTCCCGCCCAGAACGCGACGATCGACGCAAAGACAATGCGCGGGGTCATGCCGAAGACCGCCTCGTAGGCGGCCTGATTTTCCCACCCCGGCGCAGGCGGCATCGACACAACAATCCAAGCCATAAAGGCCATAAACAAAACAGCGGCGAAGCCCGCCCAGACGACCCGCCGCGCGCGCGCATAACCATAAACTTCCGTCAGCACATCGCCCAGAACGTAAGACAAGGGAAAGAAAAGAACGCCGGCGCCAAAGACGCCAAGCTCAAGGGGACCAAGTTTTATGGGATCAAAAAACTGCGTCAGTTTCGCCGCGCCGATCAAGTTCGAACAAATCAGGATCGCCACGAAAGCCGCCATCATGAAGTCGTAGTATTTGAAACGATGCACGCTGAGACCTGTGGCGTCTTCAACCTTTGCGATTGGCGCTGACGTCATCTGCGATCCCTACCTTCCACAAGCGCCTTGATAGCGCCGCGCAGAGAATGCACTTCCGCCCGCGTAAACGCAGCTTGCGTGAGCGCTACACGCAAATTTCGCTGCATCAGCGATTTTTTCTCTTCTGGAAAGAAGTAACCCAACTTATCAAGCTCCCCCTGCAGATGGTCGATCAGCCCCTCCACCGTTTCACGCGCCGCCGGCGTTCTTTCCGGATCAGCTAGCTCTGCGATTGTATTGTCTGATTGCGCCCATTCATAAGCGACAACGCAAGCCGCCTGGGCAAGATTAAGCGACGCGAAGGCGGGATTAATGGGAACGGAGACAATGACATCGGCGCGGGCGACATCTTCACTCGACAGACCATTGCGCTCACCGCCGAAAAGCATGGCGCATTTTCGCCCTGCTTCAACTTGCGCGCGCAGCGTCGCTGCGGCTTCTTTCGGCGCGACAACCGGCGTCATCATTTCGCGCCGGCGCGCTGTGGTCGCGGCGACAAACTGGCAATCCGCAATGGCGTCATTGACCGTTTGATGCACCGTTACATTGTCGAGCACGGGCGCCGCCCCCGCCGCCATGGCGCCGGCTTTTTCGTTCGGCCAACCGTCCCGCGGACGGACCAGACGCAGTCCGGTGACGCCGAAATTCAGCATAACCCGCGCGACGGCGCCAATATTCTCACCCATTTGCGGATCGGCGAGCACGAATAGCGGCGACGGCCCAAGCGCTTCTGCCGCGTGGCGGCGGGCGGGCCGCCCCGGCTTTTCGTTTTCGTTGGTATTCGGCAAAGTTATCCGTTTTGAGATTTGCTAGCGCAGACAATATCGCAGATTTTGTTTTCAACGCCAGCCAACTGTTCAAAAAACGGCCGCTCCATATCAACACGAATATGCCGATGCAATGCAATTTCGACGTCAACCGGCGCGATCGAATTGATGAACCGGATGGTTTCGGCGGGGTCAATGCCGGATCGCTCCGAAGTCCGAGGGTGGGCTTCAAAGATGACCACGAAAGCGCTTGCGTTGCGCAACAGGTTTTCGGCCCCGCGGAGCGCAGCGTGCTCGGCGCCTTCAACGTCGAGTTTCAAAACAACCGTATGCCCGGGGTGCGGCGTGAGACTATCCAATCGTTCGACTTCAATTGATCCTGTTGGATCATATTCAATGAAACATGCATGGGCGCTGTCTTTGTCGCTGGCGGCGACCAGCTTTGCGCGACTCGTCGTTTCTCCCACCGCCTTGTTTAAGACTGTCGTCGGAACACTCCACTCTTTCAACGACCGCTCCAGATAGGAAAACGCTTGCGCATTCGGCTCAAACGCCACAATGGATTGGGGGCGAGCTGCGGCGCACATAAACGCGACGGTGACAATGCCGCTGTCGGCGCCGCAATCGATGAAATCATAAGGCAGTGCAAGGCGCGTGATGTGATCCATCACGCATTCAAGCATCTCTTTCGGGTATTCTATTATCTCCTCTTTCGACATGCTCGATTCTTCGCGAAAAAGCGGCATGTAGAGCGGCGTTTCGCCCTCAGGGCCGTCAAACCCATAGCGCACGACAACATCAAGCTGCCTGCTCGATTTGAGAAAATTCCATAACCGCCATCCGCCCCGGATGTCGCGGTCAATCATCCAGCGGGAAATGGAAAATAAGAGGGGCGGCGCCGACCGCGCGCGGACAGGCGCCCGGTCGGCAGAAAACTGCTTTACAACTGGGGTGGACATGGGAGTTTTGAACCTTCGTAACAACACAACGCGTGTCGAAGGCTCTCCCATCACTTGACACGCTAGAAAATAAGCAGAAAGCCGGACGCCGGAAAAGGCCGCTCACGGCTTTGCGATGTCCCGCCGGAATGCTATAGGCCTCGCCGAACGCGCGGGAGATCCCCCGCATTGTAGGCCGCATATTCAGCACCGATGGGAAATTCCATGGAAAAAATCAAAGTCGAAAATCCGATAGTTGAAATGGATGGGGATGAAATGACCCGGATCATCTGGCAGATGATCAAGGACAAGTTGATAAATCCTTACCTCGACATCGACCTGAAATATTTCGACCTTGGCATGGAAAGCCGCGACGCAACTGACGACCAGATCACTATCGAAGCAGCGGAAGCGACAAAGAAATATGGCGTCGCTGTCAAATGCGCGACCATCACGCCCGATGAGGCGCGAGTTGAGGAATTCGGCCTCAAAAAAATGTGGCGCTCGCCCAACGGCACGATCCGCAACATTCTCGGCGGCGTTGTCTTCCGTGAGCCCATTATCATCCGGAACGTGCCGCGGCTGGTGCCCGGCTGGACGCAGCCGATCATTATCGGCCGTCACGCATTCGGCGACCAGTATCGCGCGACCGACGTGCTGTTCCCCGGCAAGGGCAAGCTGTCGATCAAATGGGAGGGCGATAATGGCGATGTCATTGAGGAGCCTGTTTTTGAGGCGCCTTCAAGCGGGATCTATATGGGGATGTATAATCTCGACTCGTCGATCCGAGATTTCGCGCGCGCCAGCTTCAACTACGGACTACAGCGCAACTACCCGGTCTATCTGTCGACCAAGAACACGATCCTCAAAAAATATGACGGCCGCTTCAAGGACCTCTTCCAAGAAGTCTTTGACGAAGAATTCAAAGCGGACTTTGACAAAAAGGGCCTTACCTACGAACACCGTCTCATCGACGACATGGTTGCGGCAGCCCTCAAGTGGTCCGGGGGTTATGTTTGGGCATGCAAAAACTACGATGGCGACGTCCAGTCCGACACCGTGGCGCAGGGCTTTGGATCGCTTGGCCTGATGACCTCGGTGCTGATGAGCCCGGACGGCAAGACGGTTGAGGCGGAAGCAGCCCATGGCACGGTCACGCGGCATTACCGCGCCCATCAGCGCGGCGAAGAAACCTCGACAAATTCGATTGCATCGATTTACGCCTGGACCCGCGGGCTTTCCCATCGCGGCAAGCTCGATGGCAATCAGCGCCTGATGGATTTCGCCGAAACCCTTGAAAACACCATCATCAAAACCGTCGAGGGCGGCCATATGACCAAGGACCTCGCGCTTTTGATCGGCGCCGAGCAGAAATGGCTGACCACGACAGGGTTCATCGAAAAAGTTGCGGAAAACTTCGAAAACGCCATGAGCGCCTGATTCCAAGCGGCGCTGGCGGCCGGCGCGGGGCTAAGCGGAGGCAAGGTCTTCGGCTGTTCTGATCCCGCCACATGGATCGGCGGCGACGCCAGCGAAGCGCCATGCCGAACCCCAAACACGGTGAAAAAAGCCCTAATTTCAGGGCGGCGCGCCCGGCCCCCCGCGTTTTTCAGGCGCTTTATCGCAAGCTTTCTCGCAATTTGAGCCCGCCCATGGCACATATCGGCCCAAATAGGCGTATGCTTTGCGTACCAGAAGCATCTGGAGACTGAGATGGAATTATCGCGTTTTGCAGCGGCGGCGCTTGGGGGCGGTGCAATTTTATTGAGCGCGGCCCATGCCGAAAACCGCACTTTTGACCTGCCGAATTTCAATCGGATTGATATTTCGGCCGGCGTGCACCTGGTCGCTGAGGTCGGCGGCCCGCAATCCGTTGAAGTGCGCACGGAGCACGGTGATTTCAGTGATTTCGAAATCAAGGTCCGCAATGGCGAATTGATCGCGACCCGCAAACAGTCGCGGTTGCGCTGGCATAACAAGAAAAGCGACTACAAAGTTGTGGTGACGCTTCGGGATTTGAACGGCATCGAAGCCTCGTCGGGTTCCTGGGGCAAAATCGCCAATATCGACGCCGGTAATTTCGACATTGATATTTCAAGCGGCGCCAATTTGAATCTCGAAGGCGAATGCGGTTCGTGCACGTTGGATATTTCCAGCGGGGCCAATCTCGTCGCTGAAGAGCTGAGTTGCGGGGACGCAGTCGTCGATGTTTCGAGCGGCGGTCATGGCGTCATCAATGTGCGGGATAGAATTGTCGCCGACGCATCAAGCGGCGGTCATGTTCGGGTCAATGGCAACCCCGAGAAAGTCAACATCGACAAATCATCCGGCGGCAGAATAAAAATCGTTAAATAGACTGAACAGCGTTCAGCTTGCATCTCAAGGCGCGTTCGGGTTTGCCGGGCTTCCGTGATCAAAAGGGTCAGGGATATCACGCAAGCTCGTCAGAATAAGTTGGTGCAACCGCGGCTGTGATCGCGACAGGCTGCGAAAATCCTCCTGATCAAGAACAATGAGTTCGCAAGTGGTGACGGCAATAGCGGTCTCAGCCTGTTCGCCGGTCAATAAAGAGCGCGCGCCCCAGCTTTGCCCCTCCTGAAGTTTGACATGGGCAAGCTCCGGTCGATCGGCGTCGCTGATTTCAACCTCGCCGCCGCCAATCATAAAAAGCGCGCCAGGCCGCTCGCCATCGACCGCTATTACCGAGCCCGGCGGCGCGGTGCGCGCTTTTAAGACACTAAGAACTTCAGCAACATCTTCCGGCGGCAAGGACTTGAACACTGGCGTGCGCGCCGCCATGCCCCAGGAGACGATGAAATCGCGGCGGCGAAACTCCTCCATAAAACCGCTGGCGATAATGCCGACGGGCAGCGCAAAAAAGCCTAGCCCTGAAACCATCACAAGACCCGCAAGAAACTTACCGACTGCGGTCACGGGCGTCACATCGCCATACCCGACCGTGGTGAGGGTCGCGACCGCCCACCACATGGCCTGCGGCACCGTGCCAAAGGCTTCCGGCTGCACCTGCCCCTCGACCAGATAAAGCAAAGATGCGGCAAAGATAATCATCCCCATCATCACAATGACAACGCCCAACAACGCTGAACGCTCCGCCGCAATCACCCGCAACATGGTGTTAAAGGCCGGCGAATAGCGCGCCAGTTTGATGAAGCGCAGCAGGCGGAATATCCGCAACACTCTGAGATCGAGTGGGAAAATGAAACTCAGATAATAGGGCGCGATGGCGAAGAAATCGACCAGCATGAACGGGCTGCGCGCAAATTTAAGGCGCGCCCGCCATGGACTTAATCCGGCAAGGGGCGGGTGCTCCGTACACACCCAAAGCCGGGCGAAATACTCAACCGTAAAGATCGCGATGGAGACAAAATCAAATACGGTAAAGAACAGGCGATGGCGAGAAGCGATCTCCGGTACGGTCTCGATGGAAAACGCAACAACGTTGAGAATGATGAGCGTCGCCATGCCAGTTTCAAAGAACCGGCTTTGCCAGTCATGAGTATGGCCGGCTTCCAGGATTCGATAAACGCGCGCTTTCAGCGTCGCCATCAACAGCTCCCTACCCCAGTCCTTGGGACTGCAATGTGTTGGCCCAAGCTCTTTTGGCAAGATTTGTGGGCTCTGTCAGGCCCCTGCCCGCTCCTCGATGGCGGCGGCAATGGCTTTTACGGCGCCCGGCGCCGCAGCGCCATCAGGACCGCCTGCCTGCGCCATGTCGGGGCGCCCGCCGCCGCCCTTGCCGCCAACCGCTTCGGCGCCGATGCGCACAAGCTCGACGGCGGACAGTTTGTCGACAAGATCGCCGGTGACGCCGACGGCGACCGCCGCCTTGCCATCATTGACGCCGATAAACGCTGCAACGCCTGACCCCATTTTCTTCTTAGCCTGATCGATCAGTCCACGCAGGTCTTTCGGTGCAACGCCGTCGAGCGCGCGGCCGATGAAATTGACGCCAGCGATGGTTTGTATGTCGTCGCCCGCATCCTCAGCGCGCGCGCCGCCACCAAGCGCCAGGGCCTTTTTGGCTTCGGCAAGCTCGCGCTCAAGTTTCTTGCGCTCTGAGACCAGCGCCTCCAGCCGTGCTGCAAGGTCGTCAGGGGTAACCTTCAAGGTCACAGCTGCATTGCGGGCAAGCGCCGCCTGGCTTTCGAGATACCCTCGCGCCGCTTCGCCGGTCATCACTTCGATGCGCCGAACCCCCGCCGAGACCGCGCCCTCGCCTATGATTTTGAACAACGCAATATCGCCAAGGCGCGTCACATGGGTGCCGCCGCATAATTCGACTGAGTAAGGCGAGCCGCCGCCATCCAGCGCCTCGCCCATGGTCAGGACACGGACGTCTTCATCATATTTCTCGCCGAATAGCGCAATGGCGCCGGACGCAACCGCATCGTCATATGGCATGATGCGGGTTTCAACCGCCCCGTTCTGGCGGATGACAGCGTTCACCTCCGCTTCAATCGCCGCTGTTTGTTCCGGCGACAAGGCCTTTGGATTGGTGAAGTCAAACCGCATGCGCTCGGGGCCAACGAGCGATCCTTTTTGCGCCACATGATCGCCGAGCACATTGCGCAGGGCCGCGTGAGCAAGGTGGGTTACCGAGTGATTGGCGCGAATGCGGCTGCGCCGCTCAACATCGATATGGAGCTGCACCGCGTCGCCGGCTTTCACCTCGCCTGCTTTTACGACGCCTATATGGCCATGCAGCGCGCCGGCGCGTTTTTTTGTGTCGGTAATTTCAATCGTTAATCCGTCATCGGATTGAATGATTCCAGTATCCCCGACCTGACCACCGCTTTCAGCGTAGAAAGGCGTCTGATTGACGATGATTTCGACCGCGTCGCCGGCTTTCGCCGAAGCAACGGCGACGCCATCGCGAATGATCGCCTGCACCACGCCTTCGGCTTCATCATGGATATAGCCAAGGAATTCCGTCGCGCCGTGCTCACCGCGCAAATCAAACCACAAGGCTTCGTCGGCGGCGTCGCCGGAGCCCGCCCAGGCGGCGCGCGCCGCCTCGCGCTGGGCTTTCATGGCGGCGTCAAAGCCTTCCGTATCCACATCACGGCCTTCGCGGCGAAGAGCGTCCTGCGTCAGATCAAGGGGAAAGCCGTAAGTGTCGTAGAGTTTGAAGGCGGCTGCGCCCGGCAATGCGTCGGAAGGGCCGAGCTTTGCGACTTCCTCGCCGAGCAGCTTCATCCCGCGATCAAGCAGCGACGCGAACTTTTCTTCTTCCGACTTTAGGGTTTCGACGATCAATGTTTCCGCACGCATCAATTCAGGAAATGCGGCGCCCATTTCACTCACCAGCACCGGCGCAACGCGCGCCAAAAGCGGCTCTTTCGCGCCTAACCCATGGGCGTAGCGCATGGCGCGGCGCATGATCCGTCGCAAGACATAGCCGCGACCTTCATTGGAGGGTGCGACGCCATCGGCAATCAGGAAACTCGACGCGCGCAAGTGGTCAGCAATCACCCGATGAGCCGGCGCATCATCGCCTTTTGCTTCCCGTCCGGTGAACTCGACCGACGCGGCGATCAGTGTTTTGAAAAGATCGACATCATAATTGTCGTGAACGCCCTGCAGGACCGCTGCGATCCGCTCCAGCCCCATGCCGGTGTCGATGGACGGCTTTGGAAGATCGACTTGTTCGCCGCCAGAATGCTTTTCAAACTGCATGAAGACGAGATTCCAGATCTCCACAAAGCGATCGCCGTCTTCATCAGGCGAGCCCGGCGGGCCGCCGGGAATGTGATCGCCATGGTCAAAGAAAATCTCCGAGCACGGACCGCAGGGGCCCGTGTCGCCCATGGCCCAAAAATTATCGTGGGTCGGAATGCGAATGATGCGGTTCTCCGGCAGGCCGGAAATTTTCCGCCAGAGGTCAAAGGCGTCGTCGTCAGTGTGGTAAACGGTGATGGTCAACCGATCCGCCGGCAAACCGAACTCCTTGTGCGTCAGCGTCCAGGCGGCGTCGATCGCTTCTTCCTTGAAATAGTCGCCAAAGGAAAAATTGCCGAGCATCTCAAAAAAGGTGTGGTGGCGCGCGGTGTAGCCCACATTGTCGAGGTCGTTATGCTTACCGCCGGCGCGCACGCATTTTTGCGATGACGCGGCGCGTACATAATCGCGGGTTTCAACACCGGTGAAAACGTTCTTGAACGGCACCATGCCGGCGTTGACGAACAGCAGTGTCGGGTCGTTCTGCGGCACCAACGGCGCCGAGGCGACGACTTCATGATCGCGGGCGGCGAAAAAATCCAGAAAATGCGAGCGTATGTCTTTGAGCGACGTCATGGTTGCCTTAGTGCGTTTCGAACCGGTTGCTGCCGGGCCGCGCAATCCTGCCGGCCTAACGTGAAAAACGCCGGCCCCTTCTTCACTGGAACCGGCGCAATCCGTTCTATTTAGCTATGCGTGGGCCTAACGTCTAGCGCGCCCTTTGAGTGATAGCGTCAGCCCGTTCAGGCCGCAGGCTGGGTCATGCAGAAAAAATTCAGCTTGTTGCCGTCGAGATCGCGGAAATAGCCAGCGTAAAACGTATCGCCGCGCGGGCCCGCCGGCCCTTCATCCTTGGCGCCCAGCTCGATCGCCTTGTTGTAGAGCTTGTCGACCGTCTCCGGCTTGTCGCAGGCAATCGCCACCATAGTGCCATTGCCGAAGGTCGCTGTATTGCCGTCATGGGGCTTAATCACCGACACAGCCGGCTTTTGCGGATCAACGGCCCAGGCAATGAAGGTGTCCGCTTCCATCATGCGCTTGGCGCCCATTTCGCCTAGAAGTTCATCGTAAAACTTTGCCGCCTTCTCAATATCATTGGTTCCAAGGGTTACATATCCGATCATGGTCTTCTCCCATTAAACGTTGAAGAGCGTTCGCACCCAAGACTGACGGGGCGACCATGCCGCAAACAGCGCATGACGCAAAGACGCTTGCGCATCACATCGCTGCTATGGTCGTCCGTCGTGATAGGCGCGGTTAAGACGCTTCCGCCGCCTCAGCGTCGTCGTCATCGTCCTTCTCGCCAACCAGCATTTCCTCAGCGACGAGCCCCGCATTGGCGCGGATCGCTTGTTCAATCTCAGCCGCCATATCAGGATTGTCTTTGAGGAACTGCTTGGCGTTTTCACGGCCCTGGCCGATGCGCTCTGAATTATAGGAAAACCAGGAGCCTGACTTTTCGACCACGTCGGCCTTGACGCCAAGGTCAATAAGCTCGCCCATTTTCGAAACGCCTTCGCCATACATGATGTCGAATTCGACCTGCTTGAAGGGCGGCGCCACCTTGTTCTTAACGACCTTCACCCGCGTCTGGTTGCCGACCACTTCATCGCGCTGCTTAATGGCGCCAATGCGGCGAATGTCGAGACGCACGGACGAATAGAATTTCAGCGCATTGCCGCCGGTCGTGGTCTCGGGCGAACCAAACATGACGCCGATCTTCATGCGGATTTGGTTGATGAAGATCACCAGCGTATTGGAGCGGGAAATCGAGCCCGTCAGCTTGCGCAAGGCCTGGCTCATAAGCCGCGCCTGCAGGCCCGGCAGCGAATCCCCCATCTCGCCTTCAAGCTCGGCCCGGGGCGTTAGCGCCGCCACACTATCAACCACCAACACGTCAACCGCGCCGGACCGCACCAGCGTATCGGCGATCTCAAGGGCCTGTTCGCCGGTGTCCGGCTGGGAAATCAGAAGATCATCAAGATTGACCCCAAGCTTTTGCGCGTAAACTGGGTCAAGCGCGTGCTCAGCATCGATAAAGGCGGCGACGCCGCCAATCTTTTGCGCTTCCGCCGCCACATGCAGGGCCAGAGTCGTCTTGCCGGAGCTTTCCGGCCCGTAAATCTCGATCACCCTACCCTTGGGCAGGCCGCCAATGCCGAGCGCAATATCAAGCCCTAAAGAGCCGGTGGAAATCGATTCAATATCGACCACCTCGCGGTCGCCGAGGCGCATGAGCGATCCCTTGCCGAACGCCTTATCGATTTGGCTGATCGCTGATTCCAACGCCTTTGTTTTGTCCACGCCCTCGAACTCCACCAGTTTCAGGTTGTTGCGCATGATTGCCCGCCTCCGTTGCCTGATCAGGGACCGCCCTGTCAATGATGGGCTTTGTACGCTTTTTGTTCTCTTTTGGCAATACCAAGAAAGAGATTGTTTTTATTTATATATTCTGATTTGTTCTTTTTTTGTCTTAGGCCCGTTCAACCGAGATTATACCCTTGAAACAAGTAAGCCGATTCCCTATATTGAGATCATCAAACAGGGGATCGATTCGTGGCTAAAACACCGACATTCAAGCAGTTCCTTGCCGAGTTTCCAGACGATGACGCTTGCCTTGAGCACTTGATGCGGACCCGTTACGGCGACCGCCATGAATGCGGCGGCTGTGGAAAATCAGCCCACTACTATCGGATCAAAAAGCGCTGCCAGTACGCCTGTGAATACTGCGGTTATCAGGTCGCCCCGAAAGCCGGAACGCCCTTTGAGAAGTCCCGTACGTCCCTGCACTCATGGTTTTTCGCCATGTTTTTGTTCTGCGCTTCCCGCAACGGCGTCAGCGCCAAGGAATTGGAACGCCAACTCGGCGTCACCTACAAAACGGCTTGGCGCATGGCCCGCCTTATTCGCGAATACATGGGCGAAGTTGACGGCGAAGGTCCGCTTGGCGGTCCCGGTCGTAAACCTGTTGAAGCTGACAAGGCATTCATCGGCGGACGCGACAAACAGGGTGAAGACGATAAAGCCGTTGTGCTCGGCATGGTCGAACGCGACGGCGAATTAGTCACCCGTGTTATTCCTGATCGCCGCGAGTTCACCGTCGTTGATGGAGTGGTTGAAGTCATCAATCCCGGCGCGAAAGTAGCGACCGACGAAGCAAGAGCATTCCGAAACTTACGCGACTACGGTTATCATCACGGTACGGTCAATCACGCCCGCAAAGAATATGTGCGCGGCGATATACATACGAATACGGTCGAAGGCTTTTGGAACCTGTTTAAGGGCGCTTATCGGGGGACTTACGTTCATGTGTCCCCGAAATATCTACAGACTTATCTTCATGAATTTGAGTATCGCTGGAACCTGCGGAAGCACGGTCACTTGATGTTGCCAATCCTTTTGCAAGCGTTTTCGAAGCCGGTTCGCCGTGCGCCATCCGGCGCAGCAATTGGTCAAAGCGTTGCTTAGCCCGACTTTCTTTCACCTTCTTCATCTATCTCTTTCAGGCGATTGTCGATAATTGTTCTAACGGGCTTTTTGTTCCTAAACCATTGAATGCCGAAGAATACGGATAGCACAAAAGAAATCGGCGTCGCCAAGACAATTACTGCCTGTCCATACGCGGGCAAACTGCCAAAATCATTCACCATGATTTCAATAATGAACGTGACCAACGCCGTCAGCGAGATGCTTGCATAGATCGAAAGTTTATTGCCGTCCTCAATATCTCGCGCGATATTTTCTATTTCAGGTTTTGTAAGCGAATGAAACCTCACCTTCCTTCGCCCCAAATCGTAATCAAGGTGTTCAGGGAACTTACCGTGAACCGTTCCTCCGCCCGCCTTTGGAGTGCCGTCAGTCCCTTCCTCAAGAGACCCTTTGGGCTTTGCTGGCTTTGGGTTTGAGGGGCCGCTGATGGTATCAGCTCTTTCCCTAAATTTCTGGATCGCCGCAAGCAAAGCTTTATTATTGCCTTCCTCAGCCGCCATCGCCACGATCCTCTTCCGCTGGTTCCAACTCGATGCCCGCAAGGTTCTTGTTTAAGAGGTCTCTGAGCGAGAGCAGATCGTTCAACGGCATAGCGACAGCGGTACGGACAACAGGTTTTGTAGGATGTTCGCCCAAGGCCTGCTCTGCAAAGGTTAGCCGGGCTGCTGTTCCCATAATTGACAAAAAGGCGCGATTTGCCATCGGCGCTGGATGTTCGAGAAATTTTTCCAACAACTCCGAGGTTATTTCGGATTTGTCGCCCGGCACCGATTCTCTTTCTGACATTCAAATATCTCCCAAATCGACGTGAGGCTGCGGAAACTACCGCGTTACAACCGATTCGGGAAATAGCAGAAAATCGCTTACTTGTCATGAGGGTATATAGTCGCGTTCAACCGAATGCCCATTGCTAATTCACTATTTGACTGGCTGACGTTTTGGATTCGATTCGCGCAAGAAACGGCAGCAAGCGTCAACAACGCAGCGCCATTCGCCATCTCACCCAGGAGGTACGCCCAAATTCGCCGATTTGTGACCATGACAAGCCTTTAAGCCAGCCGTCCTCTGGTGGGCGAGCGTCTTGTTTTCCGCTACAAAGCGTCAAATTGGGAGAGCGCGCCAGCGGCGGCCTCGGTAATTTTCCGGCCCCGCGCCTGTTGATTGAAATGGAGCCTTGAACGCCATGGGCAGAATCCTTTTTTTCCTTGTCGCTTTGCTTGCGGTTTTCGCTGCGGTCGTGGTCTTTGCGCCGGGGGTCATCCCGGTCTCGACCTATAAGCCCCGGATTGAGGAAGCGGCGACCAATGCGCTCGGCCGCCCGGTGACCATTGGCGATAATGTTTCCTTCAAAATTGTTCCGCGCACTGCTTTCCGTGTTGAAGATCTGGAAATCGCCAATGCGGAAGGCTTCGAGGGCGATTATCTGGCGCGGGTCGGCCAGGCGGACATCGGCGTTAGGCTGTTCAAGCTGGTATTCGACCGCGCTGTTGAAGTCGATCAGTTTGTCCTCACCGATCCTGACATGAACCTTCGCCGGGCTGCGGACGGGATGGTCAACTGGAATTTCGCGCGGCCTGACGCTGCGCCGCAGGAAGGAACGGCGCCCTCAGGCGGCGCCATGCGCGACTTGCAGCTTGGCGACGTGCGCATTGTTCGCGGCAAGGCTCAGTATACGGACGCTGCGGCGGGAAAGACTTACACGGCTGACGACATCAATATCACCATGGTGCTCAAAAGCTTATCAGCGCCCTTGGAGATCGACGGCGCCATGAATTTTCAGGGCGAGCCGACTACGGTTGATATCGTGCTGACAAGCCTTGAAGACATTCTCGCCAATGAGCCGGGCAATCTTAAAATGGACATGCAAATCGGCGATGCGACCGCCGGCGGCGACCTCACCATCCAGACCGGCGAGGCGCTTAGCTATTCAGGACCCGTGCGGCTTAACGCGCCGGACCTTCCGGCGTTTGCAGCGCTCATGGGCACCGAACTTGCCGATGCGCCCGGCTTCGACAAGCTTTCCTTCAGCGGCAATGTTGATGGCGGCGAGACCAGCCTTCGGGTTTCCGATGCGACCATCAATTTCGACGAGATCGACGCACAAGGCGTCGTTAATCTCAACTGGGCGGGCGCGCGGCCCAAGGCAAGCGGTATTCTGTCGACGGACAATCTTGATTTGCGTCCTTACTTGCCGCCGCCGGCGGTCGCGCCCGAAGGCTTTCCCGCCTGGTCGGAAGCGCCCCTTGATTTTACGAGCCTGCGCAATGTGGATGCGGATTTCGACATCTCGGCCGATGCGATCTTTTTCAATAACCTCAAGATCGGCGAAAGCCGCCTCAAGCTTACCATCGAGAATGGCCGGCTGGTGGCCGACATTCCCGAGCTTGCCATGTATGGCGGGCAAGGCTCCGGCCGCTTGGTGGTGAATGCGCGAGGGGGCACACCGTCGCTTTCCGGCGCCGTTGATATGTCGAGCGTTAATGCCCAGCCCCTGTCGCTCGATCTTGTAAAGCGCGACAATCTTTTGGGTCTTGGCTCAATGAAGCTCGACTTTACGGCTTCAGGGGCGAGCCAGGCGGCAATCATGCGCTCGCTCGACGGCTCTGGCGGGTTCGATCTTGCAGACGGCGCCGTTAAAGGCGTCAACATTTTGAAAATCGCCCGCGCGGTTTCTGAATTCAAGCAAGGCTTTAATCCGATTGCGCTGCAAAACGCTGTCGCAACGGCGCGGGGTCCGGCTGAGCAGACGGATTTCTCGCAGTTCCTGTCGGAATTCACCATCAGCAACGGGTTGATGAATACGCCGACCATTTCGCTTACCGGTCCCTTCTTGACCATGTCCGGCGCCGGGACCATAAACCTGCCGAACCAGACCCTTGATCTTCGCCTTTCGCCGCGGGCGACAACGACATCCGACGGCGAAGGCGGACAGGCCGTTACGATCCCGTTGCTTATCGGCGGCACTTTTTCCAAACCCGCTATCTCGGTTGATGCGCAACAGCTCATCCTTGGCGGCGACGGCGGCGGATTTCTTGGCGATGTGATCGACAAAATCGGCGGCGGCCGGCAGAGCGACGAGACGTCAGGCGAAAACGGCGAAGGTCAGCCAGCGGAAGAACAGGACCCGGCAAAAGCCATCTTTGACAGCATCTTTGGCCCCAGCGGCGACAGCGAAGATACCGGCAGCGGCGATAGTAATGCAGAAGACGCGAGCGCAGAGGAAACGGCGTCTCCCGAGGAAACGCTCCTTAATGACGCGCTCAGCATTTTCTCCGGCGCCGCCAGTGGTGATCAGTCAGCAGAAGAGACCAAAGAGCAAGACCCGAACCAATAAACCAAGCTGCGCTGACAACCAGCCGCCCTTCGCGATGGCAGGCCTTAGAACGCAAAGCCTGTCGGATCGATTCAAGTTCAATGTCAGCGCAGCGCTCTTAAAATGACAAAACCGCCTCCGGAGCATTCCGGAAGCGGTTTGTTCTCGGGATTGTAGCGCTTGTGTTCGAGCGCTACTCGTGCGCCCCCGGATCCGGACAGCCTTTGGGCCGCCGCATCAGCATGAAAATCAGAATGATCGCGATGATCGGCGATCCGATGATGAACAAGGTCATCGCAACAGCGCCGCCGGCCGCGACAATGCCGAGCAATGCGCCAAGCAATCCAAGCACCACGCCAAAGGCGGCGGCGAATAGGCCGATGATAATGCCCGCAAGTCCGCCAAAACCGGCCGCCAGCGATTCTGCGATCGTCAGCCCCGGCTCATAATAATAGGCCGCAACAGATAATGCGCCGCCCACAAACAAAATCAGCACAATCGGAACGTAAAGCCATGCAGCGCCGCTGCGCCCGCCCGATCCTTCATAATCAGCATTCGCCATGTTTCGCACCCCGTCGAGCGATCTTCGCCGCCCGCCTCTCCTTTTCTTGGGTTTCAGAATGTACGCAACTTGTTGATGGCTACTGTCGTCCGCGGCGGCTTTTCGCTCAAGCCGGTCTGTCGCGCCAAACATGCGATTCATCGATAAACGATAAATCGAACGCCGGCAAGCCTGACCTTGCAGGCGAAAGTCCGCTCTGCTAGCGGGCGTTGCCTCACCGCCAAGCTGGAAAGGCGCTTCGACATGGCGACAAGCAAGAAGAAACCGCGATCCGCGCCGGCGCCCCGCGCCTGGCAACGCATGCTCTCCGGCCGCCGCCTTGACCTCCTGGACCCCTCACCCATGGATGTTGAGATCGATGACATCGCTCACGGCCTGGCGCGGGTTGCGCGCTGGAACGGTCAAACAATCGGGCCTTTGCCCTTTAATGTCGCGCAACATTCTCTCATCGTTGAAACATTCTGCAGCGAGTTGCGGCCCGGCTGGCCGATGAAATGGCGGCTAGCGGCGTTGCTGCACGATGCGCCGGAATTTGTGATCGGCGATATGATATCGCCCTTCAAGGCGCAACTTGGCGGGCAATATAAAACCATCGAACGGCGCCTGCAGCAGGCGATCCATTTGCGCTTCGGATTGCCGGCCGACCTGCCGGAAGCAATTGAAAAAACGATCAAACGCGCCGACCGCGCCAGCGCCTTTTTTGAAGCAACCCAGCTTGCGGGCTTTAAGGATGCGGAAGCGCGGAAGTTCTTTGGAACGCCCCGCGGCGTCAAACCCATCACGCTTTCAGCCCTCACCGCGAACCAGGCCCAGCGGGCCTATCTCAAGCGTTTTCAAACACTTTTTCCCGGTAGCGCCGACGGCGCCTGACGGCGCCGCGTCTCACGTTGATAAAGCGGTGGAATGTTAACCAAAGCCGGCTTATTATGATCCTAATGGGCTCACATCGGCGCGATATCAAGCCAGTGTGAAGGGGAGTGATTTAACGCAAGCAAAGCTGCGTTCTTATATAGACGTCAGAACGGCGAGCCCAAGCGGGATGCGACCGAGCGAATGGACTGTGTGAGACAGGACGGCGTTTAGATATCGATGATTATTGTCAGCTCTCTTGAAGATGCGCAAAAAGCCTTCCGCGAGCACAAACCTTCGCACGTCGTTTCTATACTCGACAGCGAAGAGCCCTTGCCGAAGGCTTTTGCTGATCTGCCACCCGAAAATCATCTGAAGGTGATCGAAAACTGCAGCAGCGCAACCCCATGCGCGAATGGCGAAAACGCGCCGCGCTGCCGCAAGCTGATAAGCTTCGCACAACAATGGATGGAAACCACAAACGCAAAAACGCCGCTGCTCATTCATTGCCATCAGGGCGTCGCGCGCTCCACCGCCGCCGCCTACATCATGCTGTGCGCGCTTGAAGAAGGTCATAGCGAAAAGGCAATCGCCGAGCGCTTGCGCAATGCAGCGCCCCATGCGGAGCCGAACCTGCTTTTGGTGTCCGAAGCGGACGCAGCCCTTTGCCGCCATGACCGGATGATTGAAGCGATCCTCGATCTTTGTCCGTGCTCTGCGACGATCTCGGCGCCGATTGTGATCTTGCCAGTCGCCGCCTGATCCGCTCAAAGAGCAAGGGCAATGGCGAAGCCCTCAAAAACCGCTCGATCCGCTGACGCAAATATCGCTACCGATGTGGCCATTGGTCTGAACGCAGTCCTGGCGGCGGTTGAAGACGAGCAGCCAAAAGTTTTGTGCGTGCAATCGGAGGACGGTCTTGGCCTTCCCTATGGCCCTTTCGATCCTGAACGTCACCGCACGTTCGAAATCGGCGTGCGCGAATGGGTGGAGCGCCAGACGCAAGTAACGCCGGGCTTTATCGAGCAACTCTATACGTTTGGCGACAAAGGCCGTGAGGCGCCGGCGGCGGCGCTCGCCGGCGGCGCAGTGACGGACAGGGTGATTTCCGTCGGCTATCTTGCGCTCGCCCCCGCCCCGGCTGACGTAAACGCGCCCGGCGCCGGCTGGCGAAACTGGTACGGCTTTTTCCCATGGGAAGACTGGCGCAATGGCGAGCCGCCAATGTTTCAATCGCAAATCATTCCCGCACTGAACGCCTGGGCGGCGCGCAGCAAGGGCGCCGCTGCTGAACAGGCGCAGTTGCGGATTTCCCGGGCCTTTGGACTTGGGGAATTCCATTGGGAAGAAGAACGCACCCTTGACCGTTATGAAGTGATGTATGAGGCGGGTCTTGTGGTCGAAGCTGCGCGTGATCGCGGCGCAGCGACTCAAGGCACCAATCAACAAGAAACCGGCGTCGCCATGATATCCGACCATCGCCGCATTCTCGCCACCGCCATCGGGCGCCTGCGCGGCAAGCTCAAATACCGTCCAGTCATCTTCGATATGATCGGCCCGGCGTTTACGCTTTTGCAATTGCAGCGCACCGTTGAAGCAATTGTCGGCTTTTCTTTTCACAAACAGAACTTCCGGCGCAGCGTTGAAAAGTCCGGCTTTGTGGAACCGACCGGCAAAACCACCGGCGAATTTGGCGGCAGGCCTGCAGGCATATTCCGCGTCAATCGCGAGGCCCTCAAAGACCGCGCCGCCGGGGGCTTAAGCATTCCGCGATTACGATTGTGAGCGAATGATATTTTGCGCCCGTGGGCTGCAGCGCGTGCTGATATATTGATGATCTTTGGAGTACAGCGACCGTTGTCTCAATTCCGCCGTCGAGGCAGATACGCCTTCCAGGAAATCACAGAACCAGCAACAAAAAGCAGCCCAATCACGATAAATGCGCCGACGCTTGCCGTAGCTTGCGGGCCATCTGGAAACGCCATCCGAGAAAACCCGGCTGCAATCGACATCCACCCGAGTATGGTCACAATCACCCGCCAATCACGCACCCAGAGGTTGTGAAACCGCACCACCGCAAGCCCGCCCATGAACCAGATGGCGCCATTGTTAAAAACGGTCGTCGGATGGATGCCCTCCCAAATGTGAAAATTGAGCGTTTCCAACCCTGTCGTCGCCATGATCGTCGGCCCCATAATCGCGGCGATGTTGCGTGAGGTGTCCATTTGTTCTTCCTTCTCAATTATCGTTTCGCATACGTGTCCAATGCGTCATTAATTCGGTTTGAGGACGAGAGAACTTTTTTGCTCCTGCAGCCGACAGAAGCGATTGTTCAAGCCCCTTTGGATTTCAGCAGCCAAACCCATGATTCTGTGAAACTTTGTTGACGCGTCAGGCTATTTCGCTAGATTGCCCGCTTCAGCCCCCTTGCGGGCGGTTTTTTAGACCCTATATATGCTCTAGTTGAGCATATATGCTCTTGGAAGAGAGCCTGGCGTAAATCAGGCGACATGATTGGCGGCAAAGCCTTTGGGGGCAAGCCGCATGCTGGCTGGAGGCTTAGATATGCCTGATTTTGGCGAGCCCTTTATCGGGGACAACGCGAAAGAAACGACGCGCCTGCCCTACACCAAAGAGGTGCGGGAAAAAACCGACCATCTTTACGAGCGGGTTGCGTCCGTGATCCCCGAGATCGAATGGCCTGCCCACGCGCCTTACATAGCAGCGATCAACGACCTTAAAAACGAGATGAACGCCGTCATCCTGGCGCACAACTACATGACGCCGGAAATCTTCAACTGCGTTGGCGATTTTGCCGGCGACTCGCTGCAGCTCGCAAAGGAAGCCGCCAAGACCGATGCGGACATCATCGTCCAGGCGGGCGTTCACTTCATGGCGGAAACCTCAAAAATTCTGTGCCCGGAAAAAACCGTGCTGATCCCGGATTTGCGCGCCGGCTGCTCGCTGGCGTCTTCGATCACCGGCGCTGACGTTAGGCTCCTCAAACAGAAATACCCCGGCGCACCTGTCGTCACCTATGTGAACACCACCGCTGACGTGAAAGCCGAGACTGATATCTGCTGCACCTCCTCCAACGCTGTTGAAGTGGTGGAATATGCGGCAAAGGAATGGGGCTCAGACACTGTCCTGTTCTTGCCTGACCAGTATCTTGCAAAAAACGTTGCGGCCATGACCGATGTGAAGATCGTCACTTGGGCGGGCGCCTGTGAGGTGCATGAGCGCTTTACCGCCGAAGACATTCGCGAAATCCGCGAAGGCCGGCCGGGCGTTATCGTGCTTGCCCACCCTGAATGCCCGCCAGGCGTTCTGGCAGAGGCAGACTTTGCCGGCTCCACCAGCGGCATGTCGAATTACGTCAAGGAAAACCAGCCGGACCATGTGGTGCTGATCACCGAATGTTCGATGTCGGACAATGTGGCTTTGGAAAATCCGAACGTGAACTTCGTGCGGCCCTGCAATCTCTGCCCGCATATGAAGCGCATCACCCTGCCCAAGATTCTTTCATCCCTGCAGAACCGGGAATTCGAAGTGACAATCCCTGCGGACATCATCGAAAAGGCGCGCCGCCCCATCGAGCGGATGATTGACCTGCCGCTCAAACGGCAATCTATGTACAATCATCAACACGCACCAGAAGTCGCTGCGATCGAGGCGCGGGTTTAAGGCGGAACTTCTTTTGCCAGCTAGAAAAAGCACCCTGCTTGTCATGCCCGGGTTTATCCTGTGCATCCAGCTGTCTAAGCGCTGCCTTGACTCACAGGCTAGATTGCCGGGACAAGCCCGGCAATGACACCGTCTGAGTCCGACATCCTCATCATCGGCGCCGGCGTTGCGGGGCTCTATACGGCGCTGAAAATGGCGCCGCGACCGGTGACCGTGATCACCGCCCGGCCCCTTGGCAAAGGCGGCGCAACGCCCTGGGCGCAAGGCGGGCTTGCCGCCGCCGTGGGCGAAGACGATACGCCCAACCTTCACTTTGCCGACACCATGCAGGCAGGCGCCGGGCTGGTTGACCCTGAAGCGGCCTCAACGCTCGTTGACGGCGGCGAAGCAGCAGT
>JANQOV010000023.1 GCA_028285645.1 Hyphococcus sp. | reverse complement strand
CCAGGTCAAAATCTCAAGGCCGGTATTGCCGCCCTGCGGTGTGATGGCGACATTGTTGGCGGCGCAGATTTTAACAATGCGCGCGACTTCTTCAGTGTTCGCCGGCGCGACAATCAACGCCGCCTTGCCCGGCCAGCGCTCTCGCCATTCGGAAAGAAAGGGCGCTGCGTCATCGCTCTCAAAAACACCTTTTTCGCCGACCGTGTCGCGAATAGCGGTCAGGATTTCAGGCTTTGGATGGGGCCGCTCTGTTTTCAAAGCTTTGAACCTTCGGCTGACTACGCCTGAGAATTAAGCCAATCAAGCATTGTTGCTCAAGACCGGGGCCGGGCGCCGGCGTCGAAACCCGCGCGGTAGAAGCGTTTTTGCTATTAGAAATGATGACACTTATGAAGGGTCCGGGGCGCACCGATCTGTAATCATACCTGGGAGAGATATGATGAGACGCCAAATCCTACTAAGCATCGCCGCAGCGGCTTTGCTTGCTTCGTGCGGAGAGGAGGCGCCGCAATCGGGCGAAACCGCCAACACGCCGACTGGAGATCAAGCGACGCCGGCTGAAGAACAAACGGCAGATATTACGGCTTTGATCGATGCGGCGATTTCAAATCCGGCACGCCCTAAGGCGGATGTGACCGACGACGCTGACCGCAATCCAGCGGCGGTGCTTGCGTTCGCCGGCGTAAAGCCGGGCATGACTGTTTATGAGATGGAAGCGGGAAGCGGTTACTATACAGAGCTCTTGTCTTTCCTGGTCGGGCCTGACGGCGCTGTCACCATGCAAAATCCGCCAAGTTTTGACAGCTTTCTTGACGACGCCGCACCCAATCGACTTGCCGGAGACCGCTTGGCGAATGTCACCTATGACAAAGTCAATTTCGACGAGTTAACTGCCGATGATGCGTCGGTCGATGTCGTTACATGGTTCCTGGGACCCCATGAGCTTTACTTCGCGCCGAGCGAAGGCGTAACCCTTGGCGAGGTCGGGCCAACCTATGCGGAGATCGTTCGCGTTCTAAAGCCGGGCGGAATTTTCGTGGTTCTTGATCACGCGGCGGCGCCGGGATCGGAAGTAACCACCGGTGGCACGTTGCACCGGATCGATCCTGATATCATCAGACGTCTCGCCACAGACGCCGGTTTTGTCCTGACGGCTGAAAGCGATGTGCTACGCAATCTCGATGACAATTACGCCGCCAGCGTGTTTGATCCGGCGGTGCGGCGCAAGACCGATCGCTTCCTGATCAAGTTTCAGAAACCGGAGTAGGTTCTCGGCCTATTGCGACCCGGCCAGCCACTCTTCCAGCCAGTGGATGTGATAATCACCCGCCAGAAAATCCGGCTCTTCGATGAGCCGCATGAAGAGCGGCACGGTGGTGTCGATCCCGGTGAGCGCGAACTCCGCAAGTGATCGTTTGAGGCGTGCGATGCATAATTCGCGCGTGTCGCCAAAGACGATCAGCTTGCCGATCATCGAATCGTAAAAAGGCGGGATCGTATAACCGGTGTAAACGGCGCTGTCGAAGCGGACGCCCGGTCCGCCAGGGGCATGGAAATCCGTGATCTTACCGGGTGAGGGGCGGAAGGTTTCCGGGTCTTCCGCATTGACGCGGCACTCAATCGCATGGCCGTGGAATTTCACGTCCTCTTGCGAAAAGCTCAACTTCGCACCCGCTGCAACTTTGATCTGTTCGCGCACCAGATCGATATTGGTCACTTGTTCGGTGATCGGATGTTCAACTTGCAGCCGCGTGTTCATCTCGATGAAATAAAAGGCGCCGTCTTCGTAGAGAAACTCAATCGTGCCGGCGCCAAGATAACCGATCTTCTCGATCGCCTTGCGGACGATCTCGCCGATTTCTTCGCGCGCTTTTGCATCGAGCGCCGGCGACAGCGCTTCTTCCAACACTTTTTGGTGGCGCCGTTGCAATGAGCAGTCCCGTTCGCCGAGTTGCGCCACATTGCCGTGACTGTCAGCGATGATCTGGATCTCAATGTGGCGCGGCGTTGACAAATACTTTTCGATGTAAACGGCGTCGTCGCCAAACGCGGCCTTAGATTCCGCTTTGGCCGTAGAGAGCGCTTCGCTGAGATGCGCCTCGGTCATGGCGACTTTCATGCCGCGTCCGCCGCCGCCGGCGGCAGCCTTTACAAGCACCGGATAGCCAATTTCCGCAGCGGCTTGTTTCGCTTCTTCCAAAGAATGCACGGCGCCGTCTGAACCGGGCACCAGCGGAATGCCCGCTTTGCCGACGGCCTCTTTGGCGGCGATTTTATCGCCCATGACGCGGATATGTTCCGCCTGCGGACCGATGAAGGTGATGTTATGCGCGGTGACGATTTCTGCAAAACGCGCATTTTCGGACAAGAAACCATAACCGGGATGGATGGCGTCAGCGCCGGTGATTTCTGCGGCGGATATAATCGCCGGTATGTTGAGATAGCTGTCTTTGGGGGCGGGCGGGCCGACGCAGACGCTCTCATCGGCAAGGCGCACATGCATGGCGCCTTCATCGGCTGTTGAATGCACGGCGACCGTTGCAATGCCCATTTCCTTGCAGGCGCGATGAATGCGCAGGGCAATCTCGCCGCGATTGGCGATGAGAACTTTTTCGAACATGGCTTTTGGCCTCTTAAAGCGCTTATGTGCGCCCTATTCGATGATTAAGAGCGGTTCGTTGAACTCAACAGGCTGGGCGTCGGAAACCAGTATCTTTGAGACTGTGCCGCTGCGCGGCGCCGCGATCGGGTTCATGGTTTTCATCGCCTCGATAATCATCACGGTCTGCCCCTCGCTGACCGATGCTCCTTCCTTGACAAAGGGATCAGCGCCCGGCGACGGCGAAAGGTATGCGGTTCCAACCATGGGCGAGGGCACGGCGCCAGGATGACTTTGCGTCGGCGCTGCTGCCGGCGCGGGCTCAGGCGCTGGGCTCGCTTCTACTGCCGGGGCCTGGACCGGCGCCGCTTGCACAACCTGCGCGCTGGCGACGCTACGGGCCACCCGCAGGCGAACGGCGTTCTTTTCAATTTCGATTTCTGTCAGGCCGGTCTCGTCGAGAATGCCCGCAAGCTCCCGAATCCATCCCGCCTCAAGTTCATGGGTTTCGTTGTCGTCCTTGTCCGCCATGCGCTTCCCGCTTTTTGTGATTTTTACCGCCCAGTTTACCGCCCAATCAGCGCGCCGTTCGTCTGTTATGTCAGTACGTCTTCAATTCATCAATTCTTTAAGGGCTTCAAGCGCTAAGAGATAGCCCGCGCCGCCAAAACCTGCGATCACGCCATCGACGGCCGCCGCCGTTACCGAGCGACGCCTGAATTCCTCCCGGGCGTGAATATTAGACAAGTGCAGCTCGATTTTCGGGATGCTGATCGCCGACAGCGCGTCAAACAGTGCGATCGACGTATGGGTATAGGCGCCGGGATTGATGATCAGCCCTGAAGAATTGGCGCCGGCGTCCTGCACCCAGTCGATCAGCTTGCCCTCGGCGTTGGTCTGCCGGAAATCCATGCTGAGCCCTAATTGCTTGGCTTTCCCGTCGCAGCGCTTTTCGATGTCTGCCAGGGTGTCTTCCCCATAGATCTCGGGCTCGCGCGCGCCCAAAAGATTGAGGTTTGGCCCGTTGAGTACATAAATTGCGCTCATCGCCATCAAGTTTGCTCCGGTCATTTCTTGCGAGGGCGCCGCCGCCGCCATATACATACAATATACAAGGCTCGCGCGAATTGCAGCAATAAGCGAAAGCGGTCGGTTGTCGATGGAATTGTACGTCAATGGCGAGGAAAAGCGCTTTACAGGGCCGCTGAGCGTAAGCGGGCTCCTGACGGCGCTGGCGTTAGAGCCGCGGTCCATCGCCGTCGAACGCAACCTCGAAATCGTGCCGAAATCGCTTTACGACGCAACGGCGCTGGCTGATGGGGACAAAATCGAAATTGTACAGTTTGTAGGTGGCGGTTGACGTATGAGTGAAGTTTTGGAAGTCGCCGGGCGGAAATTGGCGTCGCGGCTAATCATCGGCACCGGCAAATACGAAACCTACGAACAGAACGCGAAGGCCGCCGAAGCCGCCGGCGTCGAGATGGTGACGGTGGCCGTGCGCCGGGTCAACTTGACGGACACGGATAAGCCCCTGCTGGTCGATTACCTCGACCCGAAAAAATACGTCTATCTGCCGAACACCGCCGGGTGCTTCACCGCGGACGAAGCCATCCGCACCTTGCGGCTGGCGCGCGAGGCCGGCGGTTGGGATCTCGTCAAGCTGGAAGTGCTGGCGGATAAGAAAACACTTTATCCGGACATGGAGGAAACCCTTCGCGCGGCAAAGCTCCTGATCGAAGACGGTTTCGAAGTCATGGTCTATTGTTCGGACGATCCAGTCTATGCGCGCAAACTCGAAGATGCAGGTTGCTGTGCGATCATGCCGCTGGGCTCGCTGATTGGCTCGGGGCTCGGCATTATCAATCCGGTGAATATCCGCCTTATTGTCGAGCAATCTTCCGTACCCGTTATTGTGGATGCTGGCGTCGGTACGGCGTCTGATGCGGCGGCGGCGATGGAGCTTGGCTGCGACGGCGTCTTGATGAATACCGCGATCGCCGAAGCAAAGGATCCGATCCTGATGGCGTCGGCTATGAAGCACGCCGTGATCGCCGGCCGCGAGGCTTATCTTGCTGGCCGCATGCCCAAGAAGCGCTATGCGGACCCGTCTTCGCCACTCGCGGGGCTGATTTAAGGCGCTTCTTTTTTCGATTCAAATCTGCCGGAGCCGGGAAACGAATTGAGGCGGATCATGGCGAGCATAACCAACCCGCAAGCCTATGCGCGATTTGCCGGATTGAACTATCTTCTCATTTTCGCGCTTGCGATATTCGCAAACTTTTTCATTTTGGCGCCCTTGCGCGGTGCGAGCGATCCGGAGGCCTTTGCTACTGCAGAATCCGGGATGCGTCTGGCCATCGCTGCATTTTCCGTCGTGCTCATTTGCGACGTATTTATTTCCTGGGCGTTCTATCTCATTTTTCGGAAGACCGACCCGCACTTGGCGCTGTTGTCTTCGATTTTTCGACTTACCTATACAATCGCCCAGATTGGCGTTGTGCTTAATCTTGCTAACGCTGTGTTGGTATTGTCGGAGCCCGGCGTGATCGGTCAGCTAACCGGCATCGACAAGAGCGCATGGCCGCACTTTTTCTTACTTCGACATGATTCCGGATTCACCCTAACGCTTATCTTTTTTGGTCTGCATCTTTTGTTGATCGGGGTTTTGATGATCCGATCAACATATCTTCCTTCACTATTGGGTGTCTTGGTCATGATCGCGGGCGCCGGCTATGTATTGGGAGGCTTCAACGAAATTCTCGAACTTAACTATGCGGGCATTCCAAATGCGGGTCTTTTTCTCGTCATCCTGCCAGCGCTCTTGGGCGAAGGCCTGCTTACGCTCTGGCTATTGATCCGAGGACTTAATCGAGAAAAGTGGTTGGCGGCATAGATGGCGAATTTCGGGTGATGGCGTCTGCTGTGAGGGGCCAGCTCGGCTAGCAACCGCATCGGCAAGAGCTTTTCCAGTCATTAGATATCTGCTAACATAAAAGATGCTGAAAGGGGCGGTTGGACGCACACTCATTTGCGAGGCGCCCCATGTCGAAACTATTTTCTCTTTTCATTTTTGCACTGAGCATCTGCCTTACCGGTTGTGGATCCATGAGTTTTGGCGAGACAATGTTGGAGACACTGACAGTGTTCGGCGAGGCTCATGAGATCAAACAGTGCTATGAAGGCGGCGGAACACGGGAATATTGCGAAGCCGGATATTGACCAGAACCCGTTCTCGCCGCCGGCCGGGCTGATTTAGCCACCGCTTCATCGTACGTCCGGCTCGGCTGATCGCATTCTGGCCCTCATTAACCAACGTTAAGTCAACCAAGGCATCTCTCAACGCCATCATGGGCGTTCGTTGCGGCGCGTCCGCCGCGGCGGTCCTAACGCAACAACGAAACAGGGGCTTTATGATGAAAGCAAAATTGATCGCACTTATGACTGGCGCTGCCGCGCTTGCTTCTGGCGCAGCGCTCGCCGGCGATAAAAAAGACGGCGATTATGACTGGGAAGCAAAAGTTGAAGAGAAGTTCAACAAGGTCGATGGCAATAGCGACGGCCAGATCACCCGTGACGAGTTCCTAGCTTACAAAGCCGGCAAGGCCGAAAAGGAATGGGACGAACATGCTGATGCTGTTGGCGACGACGGTCAGTTGTCGCTGGACGAAGCCAAGGCGGCGCACAAGGCGCGCATGGAAAAAAAGAAAAAGCATAAGGAAATGAAGAAGGACGGCTAAGCTAAGCCATTTCCTTAACGATCTTAACGAACCGGCAGGGCGCTTCGCCTTGCCGGTTTTTTCTTGCCATTTTTTGGCGTTTCAAGGCTTGAGACTGCTGGAAATTTACCCATTTAGAGTAGGAATTTGGCGTTGCCGGCAGCGGGACGCCGCTCCCATAACAGACGCTCAACTGAGGTCGAAATGCAATTTGAAAACTATACGGACCGCGCCCGCGGTCTCATCCAAGCTGCGCAAACCATCGCGCTTCGAGAAAATCACCAACAATTTACGCCAGAGCATCTGCTCAAAGCGCTCCTCGACGATAGCGAGGGGCTTGCCTCCAACTTGATCCGCGCCGCCGGCGGCAGGCCGGAAGAAGCATTGGCGGCGACAGACGCAGCGCTTTCGAAACTGCCGCAAGTACAAGGCGGCAACGGCCAGATCTACATGGCCGGCCCGACCGCAAAAGTCCTTTCCAGCGCTGAAGAGATCGCCAAGAAAGCCGGCGACAATTTTGTCACCGCTGAGCGCTTGCTGACGGCGCTGGCTGTTGAAGCTGACGCCGGCACGGCGAAAATCCTGAAGGACGCAGGCGTTACCGCCGTCAAACTCAATCAGGCGATCAACGACATCCGCAAAGGCCGCACCGCTGACACGGCCTCAGCCGAGCAGGCCTATGATGCGCTGAAGCGCTATGCGCGAGACCTCACCGAAGCAGCGCGCGACGGCAAGTTGGACCCGGTCATCGGCCGCGACGAAGAAATCCGCCGCGCGATGCAGGTTTTGTCGCGCCGTACAAAGAACAACCCTGTGCTGATCGGCGAGCCCGGCGTCGGCAAGACCGCCATCGCCGAAGGCCTTGCGCTTCGCATCGTCAATGGCGACGTGCCGGAAAGCCTTAAAGACAAAAAGCTCCTGGCCCTCGACATGGGCGCCCTCATCGCCGGCGCCAAATATCGCGGCGAATTTGAGGAGCGCCTCAAGGCCGTGTTGCAGGAAGTCACCAGCGCCAATGGCGAGATCGTGCTTTTCATTGATGAGATGCACACATTAGTCGGCGCCGGTAAAACCGACGGCGCCATGGACGCGTCGAACCTCTTGAAGCCTGCGCTGGCGCGCGGCGAACTACACTGTATCGGCGCGACGACCCTCGATGAATACCGCAAATATGTCGAAAAAGATGCAGCGCTTGCGCGGCGTTTCCAGTCGGTCTTCATTGATGAGCCGACCGTCGAGGATACGATCTCGATCCTGCGCGGTCTTAAAGAAAAATACGAACTGCATCACGGCATTCGCATTTCCGACAGCGCTATCGTCGCAGCAGCGACGTTATCACACCGTTATATCACCGACCGTTTCCTGCCGGATAAGGCGATTGACCTTGTCGATGAAGCCGCCTCGCGGCTGCGCATGGAGGTTGATTCAAAGCCGGAAGAACTTGACGAGCTCGACCGCCGCATAATCCAAATGAAAATCGAGCGCGAGGCGCTCAAAAAAGAAGACGACGCAGCCTCCAAAGACCGGCTCGAGAATCTTGAAAAAGAACTGGTCGGTCTTGAAGAGCGCTCGAACGAATTGACCGCTATGTGGCGCGCTGAAAAGGAAAGCCTTGCCTCTGCGACCAAGATCAAAGAGCAGCTCGATCAGGCGCGCCAGCAGCTTGCCGATGCGGAGCGGCGCGGCGATCTCGCGCGGGCTTCGGAACTTAAATACGGAACCATTCCGCAATTTGAAAAAGCGCTCTCCGAAGCGGAAGACGCGCAAGCGAACGCCGACGACCGCAAGGCGCTGGTGAAAGAAGTGGTCGACACGGAAAATATCGCCGGCGTCGTTTCGCGCTGGACCGGCGTGCCGGTAGACAAGATGCTCGAAGGCGAACGCGAAAAACTTCTCAAGATGGAAGAGGCGATCGGAAACCGCGTTGTTGGCCAAGGCGAAGCGGTGGCGGCTGTCTCTGCTGCAGTGCGCCGCGCCCGCGCTGGTTTGAAAGATCCCAATCGGCCCATGGGCTCATTCCTGTTTCTGGGACCGACCGGCGTCGGCAAAACAGAGCTGACCAAGGCGCTAGCTGAATTCCTG